>JACAEW010000103.1 GCA_013388675.1 Syntrophaceae bacterium
GGCGGCCGAACACGCGGCGTGCTCAGACGCGGCCCCGTTCAGCCGGGCGCCTGCGCCCGGCTAGTGATTAGGCGGATCCGCCTAATATGCCCAAAATCGCTTTCCTGTCCGTATAAAACGCCATTTATGTTTCCCAAATAACACAATCACATTCAGTACTTAGGTCTTTGTTGCCTTTATCGTGGTGTCTTATACGGATCGGCATAAAAAGCGAGTTTTGCTGTAGGCTGAGTATATCTAAAAAACGGCCATTTTTCATCGATTATAGGTCGAAAGGTACAACTTTTGGCAGGACATGTCAAATACCTCTTTCAGGAAGGAGCCTTCATTCAACTTTCAAGCTAGGCAAATTGTGGGATTCAAAGAAAAGAGGGGAAGGGCAAAACCTTCTACAGGGGAGCCTGAGTGATTGGTGGAGCGGCGTGAAAAGCCATTCAGATCATTTTATATTTATCACGCCCACCCTGGCCTTCCCATCTCCAGGGGGAGGGAAGTTATTATTGTATTTCAATATCTTTTCCCTCTCCCTTGCCGGGAGAGGCTGGGGTGAGGGGGAGCGCTTATTCTTAACTTTTCGGGAGACCGTCAAATAGGTCCGGCTGAAAATAGGAAAACGGATCCGTAACGCGGATGCGTCCCTGATCGAAGGGTTTCTTCAGATGGGCAACGATCTGGGTGGCTTTGGGGGGATTCAGGCGATCCGCGTAGTAGAGAAGGGACTTGGAAACATTTTCGTCGGAAAACTTGACTTCAATCAGCTCCTCCAAATGATTTTCTTTAAGCACCACAAAGTCGATTTCCCGTCCTTCTTTATCCCGAAGGTACCGCAGATCATACCGGTACCCGTCCCGGTCCTCCAGAAAATGGAGTCGCTTGAGCAACGAGGCAGCCACCAGATTCTCAAAACGCTCCCCTTCACCCGCGAGGACATCCCCGTTGTCGAGAAAATAAACCTTCGGCGGTTTTTGGACCGCCCGTGGGAGGGATTTCGTGTATGGGCGAACCGCAAAAAGGAGGTACATCCTTTCAAGAATTTCAAGCCATGCCTGCGCCGTCTTGGGGGAAATCTGTAGTTCGGAAGCCAGATTCGAAAGGGTGACCAGGCTTCCCACCCGTTCGCGCAATAGATCGAGAAACATTCCCAAAAGCTGGATGTTCCGGATGGATTCGAGGTCCCGGATGTCTTCACGAAGAACCCGATCGAAGCGTTCTCTCCTCCATCGACGGGATTCCCGCTCATCCCCGGCGAGAAAAGGTTCCGGGAAACCGCCTACCGTCATGAGTCGTTGAAAGGCTTCGCTGCGGGAGATTCCCCTCGGCACCTCATCCAGGGTAAAAGGGTGGAGGCGCCAATAATGGTACCGTCCCATGAGTGAATCCCCGCCCCGACGGTAAATGTCGAGGCGTGCAGAGCCCGTAACGAGAAAGGAATGGGACCGGGGCGACAGGTCATAAATCCCCTTTAACCAGGTCTTCCATCGGGGGAATTTATGCACTTCATCGAATATCAGGAGCTGGTCGTCGGATTTCCACCTTTTTTTGAGGATATCCCGCCGATCTTCATCCAGGTCCCAGTTCAGATACCTGCCGGATGGAAAGTGACCGGAAAGAATTGCTTTGGCCAACGTGGTTTTGCCCACCTGCCGGGGTCCTCCGATGAACACCATCTTAGATTTCAGGTCCTTTAAGACATAAGGGGTTATGTACCGCATAAGGCTATAATAACCTTTACTACAAAATAGTCAAGGCTATTTTGTAGTAAAGTAGATTTCAGCCAGGTTCGGAAAACTTGATTTTTTCCGTTCTGGGAATACCGGAATCACTCTTGAATCTTCCTCGACTATGTCTTTAAGGCTCATCCTTATCCATCGTTTCTCTCCGTCCCCTATTCTCCTTCTTTTTTGCGTCTGAGGGTAAACGCTCCGGAGGTCCTCGGGGGGTCCCAATGGAGCTGATCGTCCTTCATTCTATGCAAAGCTGAGAGGAATGATTGCGGCAGGCCCTGAACCGCCCGGGTTCAGGGCAGGCGGGGCATGGGCTTTAAAGGGGGTCCCTGTTTTTTAGGCCTATCTCTTTGCCGAAGGTGTTAATTTTCTTTTCCGATTCTTGAGGATGCCAAATCTCTGGCCAGCAGGGCGGCCCCAAGGGCGCCGATGATTTGGGGTTCGGGCGGGACGAACATCTTAACTCCCAGCCGGTCCTCCAGCGCCCGGACGACCCCTTCGTTTTTCGCTACCCCGCCGGTGAGGGTCACCTCCTCTTCAATCCCCACCCGATTCACCATCCCCAGGATGCGGTCCGCGATCGAATCGTGCAGGCCCCGGATGATCACCTCTTTAGGCTGATTGTCGGCGATCAGGCTGACCACCTCGGACTCGGCGAAGACCGTGCACATGCTGGAGATCTTGATGGTCCGAGGGGCGACGAGCGAGAGTTTCCCCAGTTCCTCCACTCTCACTTCAAGGGCATGGGCCATGACCTCCAGGAACCGCCCCGTCCCCGCCGCGCACTTGTCGTTCATCTGAAAATCCACGTTTCGTCCCCGGGGGTCCAGCCGGATGACCTTGCTGTCTTGTCCTCCGATATCGATCACCGTCCGCGTTTGGGGATGGACGAAGAAGGCCCCCCGGGCATGGCAGGTGATCTCGGTGATCATTTTCGTGGCCTGGGGAAAAGAAGCCCGGCCGTAGCCCGTGGTGACGATGGCCGCGAGGTTTTCCCGGGCGAGGCCGGCCTTTTCCAGGGCTGACCTGATGGACCTTTCGGCGGCGGTCCGGCTGTTGGCCCCGGTGGGCAGGATGACGGAGGCGAGAATCTCCCCACCCCTGAGAATGACGGTTTCGGTGGTAATGGACCCGATGTCCATTCCGGCTGCGATCATCGATTCCGATCCCTTGTGAGAAATTTTCAAGTGGAGTATATTGGGCGGCAGCGGAAAAGACAAGAGCAAAATACTCATGACGGCCAGCCAAAGACTGGGATTCATGGGAGACGAGCCAAAGGGAGCCAGATATGGATTTTTTCCCGACCGAAGAGCAGAAGATGATCCAGCAGATGGCCAGGGACTTTGCGGAAAGGGAGCTGAAGCCCCGGGCCGCGGAAATCGATACCACCCGGCTGCTGCCCCTTCCGGTCTTAAAGGCCATGGCTGGGCTGGGAATGATGGGGATGAATATTCCTGCGGAATACGGCGGATCGCAGACCGGCGTGGTGAGCTACAGCCTGGCCATGACCGAGATCGGAAAGGCCTGCGCCTCGACCGCCGTCACCATGTCGGTGACCAACATGGTGGCGGAGGTGATCCATGCCTTCGGGCGGGAAGAGCATCGGCGAACCTACATCCCCAGAATCTGCTCCGGCGAGTATCCCTCCGGCGCCTTTGCCCTGAGCGAATCCACGGCCGGGTCAGACCCATCCTCCATGAAGACCAGCGCGGATCGTTCGGGGGATGAATACATCCTGAACGGTTCCAAGACCTTTATCACCAGCGGCGACATAGCGGGAATTTTCGTCGTTTGGGCCAAGACCGATAAATCCGGCGGGGCCAAAGGCATCAGCGCCTTCCTGGTGGAGCGGGGAACGGCCGGGTTCAAGGTCGGCCGCAACGAGGAGAAAATGGGCCAGAAGGGTTCGCCCACCAACGAGATCTCCATCGAAGAATGCCGCTTGCCCCGGGACTCCCTCCTGGGGCGGGAGGGAGAAGGGTTCAAAATCGCCATGATGGCCCTGGACGGGGGGAGGATCGGGATTGGGTCCCTGGCCGTGGGGATCGGCCTTGCGGCCCTGGAATATGCGACCGAATATGCCAAGAACCGAATCCAGTTCGGCAAGCCCATCTCTTCCTTCCAGGCGATCCAATGGATGATCGCCGACAGCTTTACCGAGCTGGAAGCGGCCCGGCTCCTGGTGCTGCGCGCGGCGCACAGGAAAGGAAAAAGTCTCCCCTTTACCCGGGAGGCGTCCATGGGCAAGGTCTATGCCACCGAGACAGCCAACCGGGTCTGTTACAAGGCTCTGCAGATCCTCGGGGGGTATGGATACATGAAGGAATATCCCCTGGAACGACACAGCCGCGACTGCCGGGGGACGACGATCTACGAAGGAACTTCGGAAATCCAACGGCTGGTGATCGCCCGGGAGATTCTGGGGGGAAACTTGGTATGAATAAAGTTTCGAGTTTGTAATTGCCGGTTGCAGGGGCGGCCCGATGCGGCGGCCCGCAGGATGGGCAATCCCGCCATGGCGGGATTGCCCCTACAATTTATTCCCATTTAGCCGATGAGGCGAAACCTGAAACCTTTTTTCAGATGGCTTCGTTCACCGGCTGAAGTTCCTTGTAATCTCCCCGGGCCTTGGCTTTTTCGAGGAGGTCCTCCAGCCATTGGTTTAAGACCATCTCCTGCTTCTGCATGAGAAGACCCCGGCGGTAATTTTCCTTCTGGGTGTTGAACTGCTCCAGGTCGATGGCCTTAAGCTCCTTGAGGCGATAGATGGAGTACTTTCCGTCCTGAAAAATAGGCGCCTCCGGGTAAGGATTCTTCAAGGTGAGAGCGGCCAGGGCTTTGCGCAGGTCCTCGGAGGGGGATACTTTGGGGGGAGCCGATGCCCGGGGAAAAAAGCCCGTCTCCACCACCTTCAGGCCCTCCTGGGCCGCAAGCTGCTTGAAGTCGGCCCCCTTCTTCAGCTTTTCCAGGATATCCTTCGCCCTGGCTAAGGCCTTCTCCTTCTGTTTCTCTTTTCGCAGCGCTTCCGTTACCCGCCCCTCGACTTCTTTCAGCTCGGGGACGCGAGCCTCCTCCTTCTCCACCGCGTGAAGCACGGCGAAGGTCTCGCCGACCCGCAGAGTCGGGCTGATGTCCCCTTTGCCCATGGACAGGGCGGAGGCTTTCAGCTTGGGGTCCAGGTCGAGCTTGTCTTCCGAGGAAAACAGGGGAGATTCCTTCACGGGCATTTTTTTCTCCTCGGCGAATTTATCGAGGCTCTTGTCCTTGGAGGCCCGTTCGAAAGCCTGATCGGCAAGGTCATAGGCCATTCCCCTGGCCTGCCGGTTTTTGAGGAGGGCCTCGATCTGGGGCTTCGCCTTTTCCAGGGACTGGGTGCTGGCCTCCTGGACCTCGTCCACTTTCAGGATATGAAAGCCGAACTGAGTCTGGATGACGTCGCTAATATCCCCCGCTTTCATGGAAAAGGCCGCCTGCTCGAACTCGGGGACCACCATTCCCTTGGAGATGAGCCCGATTTCCCCTCCCCGGTCCTTGGTTCCCGGGTCCTCGGAATGCTGTTTGGCGAGTTGGGCGAAGTCTTTCCCCTTGGCCGCCTCCCCGCGGATCGATTCGGCCTTCTGCCGGGCTTTGGCTGCGCCTTCCTTGTCCTTGGCCTCCGCTTTGATCAGAATATGGCGGACCTTGACCTGCTTGGGCTGGCTGAATTTTTCCTTGTTGTTCTCGTAGTAGTCTTCGATTTCCTTGGCGGAGACGAAAATCTGCTTCATGAAAGCCTGGGGATCGAAAAGAAGGTAGCGGACTTTCACCTTTGCCGGAAGCTTGAAATCGTCCTTATGTTTGGAGAAGTATTCCTTCACCTCCTCCGGGGTCAAGGCAAGGTCCTTGGTTTCCCCCGGGTTTAGGGAAATCACTTCCAGGTTGACGTTCTCGAAGCCGTGCCGGTAGGCATCCAGGATTTCCTGATCGGACACCCTCACCGAGGAAAGGATAAACCCCTGGAGCTTATTGATCAGGAGACCTTCTTTCTGGCCGGCTTCGAAGTCTTTGGGGGTGAGCCGGACCCGCTGCAACGCGCGGGTATAAGTGGCTTGGTCGAACAACCCGTCTTTCTGGAAGGCGGGATTCGCGTGGATGGAAGCCTCCAGCTCCCCCTCGGTCACCTTGAGCCCCAGACGCCTGGCCTCTTGAACCAGGAGGACCCGGCTGACCAGGTCCTTCACCGCCCGCTCTTTGAGGTTGAGCTTTTTGGCCATTTCCTCGGTGAATCGTTCCCCGTACATGGCCTGGTAGCGGTCCCGCATGTTCTGGTAATAATTCCTTGCTTCAGCCACGGTGATGATCTGATTTCCGATCTTCACCAGCTCCCGTTGAGACCCCTCGTGGGGGGTCCAGATTCCCCAAAAGATGAAGACGACCACCACCGCTCCGAGGGCGGCCTTGATCATCCAGGACTGGGCGTGTTTTCTCATGAAATCAAGCATGCAGTGAGGTTCCCTTTCCTAAAGGATTTGAAGAACGGTGAGGTTTTAGCGTTTTGAAAAGGCCCCCCGGTTATCCCTCCCATCCTCCCCGTTTCAAAGGGATGGGAGCGCGTGGGAGGTCAACGGCGGAAGATGGAACTCTTTTCCCCTCGGCAAGGTGGAGAAGGGGGATCTTCGGGCTTTTCAAAATACTAAACTGCTACCAAGAATTCTATTTGAACCCGGGCCGATTGACAAGGGTTTTTTCCGCATCCGGCCTTGCCTGCTTAAGGGAAAGGAGACAAAAACGGCGGGGCCAAGAGCCAGGGAGGGGCCTGCGTCATAAAAGTGGGGTAAATCAAGCGACATGAGATTCCCAGAAGTCTTCGAAGCGGCCCGATTGGATGGTACATCGGAGGGAAAGGATCGCGTTGGCGCCTCGGAGGGACC
>JACAEW010000129.1 GCA_013388675.1 Syntrophaceae bacterium
CCCGCCCGCCGGTCTCAGCGGGCGGATTTGCGCCCCGGGCGAATTTCCGGAAAATCCCCGGGACCTTTTTTCCTTTCTCTCCAGGGGGGAAACAACCCCCTGGGCCCGTCCTCGACTAAAGAATTAATTGGCCAGCCATTCCAGGGGGTCCAGGGGCTTGCCCCGCTGGCGAATCTCGAAATAGAGGCAAGGCCCCTTCAGCGAACCCGTATCCCCCACGAGGGCCACCACCTCTCCGGCGTGCACATCTTCCCCCACCGTCTTCAACAACGAAGAGGCGTGTCCGGAAAGGGTGTAGTATCCATCCCCGTGGTCGATGATCAAAATCTTCCCGTATCCTTTGAACCAATCCGAATAGAGAACCCGTCCGTCATGGACCGCCCGAATCCCGGCCCCCAGGGGGGCCTCGATCTCGATCCCCTTCTGGACGGTGAAGGTGTTGAACTTGGAATTTTCGTTCCTCCCGAAGGTGCTGAGAATCTTCCCCTTCACCGGGTAAGGAAGTTTTCCCCGGAGGGCGGTAAATTTTTTGCCTGAAGGGACAAAGTTCTTCTCCCGGGCCTTCTCCTGGAGTTCCTTCTCCAGACGGTTGATCAGGCCCTGGAGCTGGAAGGAGGCGGCTTCCAGCTCCCGGATGGCCGCTAGATGGACCTGCTTTTCCTGCCGCACCCCCTCGAGGAGCCGGCCTTTCCGCAGCAGGTCTTTTTGGATCTCCCCCTTTTTCAGCTCGGCCTTGCGCTTGACCGACCGCAGCTCCTGCTCATCTTCCATGAGCTGCTGGTGGTAATTTCCGACGGCCGCCTGCTTCTTGCGGAAGTCGTCGATCATTTTTCGGTCCTGCTCCAGGATGGTGGTGAGGTACCTCCGGGTGCTCAGAAAGTCTTCGTAGGACCGGGAGGAAAAAAGCAGCTCGGGCGCTTCCATGTCGCCGAATTTGTACAGGGCCACCGTCCGGTTCAGCAGGAGGGCCTCCTGGGCCTCGATGTTTTGCGTCAGGGAACCCAGGTCCTGGGTGGCTTTCTTCACCTTTTGGTCCACGGTGCCGAGTTTTTTCTTCAGGTCCTTCAGTTCCCTCTCTTTGGCCACCAGATTCCGGTCCAGGGTGTTGAGCTGGGAGATGACCGAGGACTCCTTCTTGGCGATATCCTGCACCCGCTGTCGTTCCTCCTGGATCCGCTTCTTGATTCCCCCCAGCTCCTTCTTGCTCTGGTCCACGGTTGGGGGGGGTCCGGAAGGCCCTGTCTGGGCAAACAGGCTGCCCGCCAAAATAAGGATGAAAGCGATTGGGACCCCTCCCCGGAATTTCAAAGGCGCAAATACCTCCCCACGGAAACCTGGGTGCCAAAAAGCCCCAAGATCACTCCGCCCAGGGCCAAGGCGGCCATCTGTTCCCAGGTCAGGAACTGGACGGGAAAATTTCCCAGGAGCCCCTTCAGGGGCTCATAAACGCGGGTCAGGAACAAGTAGAAAAAGGCGTAGAGCATGATGAGGGCCAGGACGGCGCCCAAGAGCCCCTGAACAATTCCCTCCATGTAAAAGGGCGCCCGAATGAAGAGCCCCGTGGCGCCCACCGAACGCATGATTTCGATCTCCTCCCTCCTGGCGAAAATATTCAGGCGCATGGTGTTGGAAATCACGATGATGGTGGCGAGGAGAAGCAAGACTCCCAAACTCAAGCCCAGGACCTTCAGGAGGGCCATGAAGGCCGAAAACTTCTCCAGCCAATCGGACCCGTACTGCAGGTCCTCGATGCCCGGGGTCCCCCGCAGTTTCTTCAGCAGGCTCTGGACTCCCTCGGAATTCTGGTAGGTCCCCTTCAGCCGAACCTCCAGGGAAGCGGGCAGGGGGTTTCGCGGCAGTCCCCTGAGCCATTCCTTCCGTTCGGGCATCTTTTCTTCCAGAATCTTCAGGGCCTCTTCCTTCGACCGGTACGTTACCTCCGACACTTCTTCCATCCCCAGAACCTTTTCCCTCAGCCGGAGGGCCTGGTTCAGGTCCACCGTGCCGCTCAGGTAGGCGGTGACTCGAATCCGGCCCCCCCAATCTTCCAACAGCTCTTTCGTGTTGAGGAAAATCACCAGGAAGAGCCCCAGAACCAGGAAGGAAAGGGCAATGGTCGCCAGGGTGATGGCATTGAGCCATGGATTCTGGGTCCAGTTCTGCCAGGCTTGTCGTATGAAAGATCCGTTCATTTCGGTCTATCGATCCGGCTCTGCCCGGGGCGGGCTTCCCTCCGCGGCGAGGGTCTTCATCCCTGAACCACAGGGTCGGAGTTCAGGCCCTCGATCAGCCTTCCCCGCTCCAGCACGATCTTCTGTTTGGGCCACAGGTCGACGAGCCCCGCATTATGCGTGGCCAGGACCACCGTGGTGCCGCGGAGGTTGATCTTTTCAAAGAGGCGAATCGTTTCCTCGGCGGCGGTTAGGCTTAAGTTCCCCGTGGGTTCGTCCGCCAGAAGCAGGATCGGGTCGTTGATAATGGCCCGGGCCACGGCCAGCCGCTGCTGCTCGCCCGCGGAAAGCTCGGAGGGCAGACAGCCGGACCTTCGCTCCAACCCCACCAACCGCAAGGCCTGATTGGCCTTCTTGGAGATCTCCCCCCGCTCCGCTCCCAAGGCCTCCAGGGCAAAAGCAAGGTTTTCGAGGGCGGTCCGCCGTTGGAGCAGTTTTAAGTCCTGGAATACCAGGCCCAACGTGCGGCGCAAAGAGGGGATCTTCCGCGGCTTCATCCGGACCAGGTTCAATCCGTTGACCCAGACTTCTCCCTCGGTCGGCCGCTCGGCCGCATAAAGGATTTTAAGAAGAGTGCTCTTCCCCGCGCCGTTCGGCCCGAAGAGATAAACGAACTGGCCTTTTTCCACTCGGAAAGAGATGTCAAAGAGCGCTTTCGGATTTCCCTCGTAAGATTTACTTACGTGGATCACCTCGATGATTGCGGGTAAGCCCTTTTCTTTCTCTATCTCCATCCTCCTTGACTAGGGGAGGAACCCCTTCCCATCTTCGGATGAAAGTTGAAAATGGACCTCCTGTCCCTCCGGGGGAAGATGCCTTTTGACTATTCTATCGGAACCGAACCTTCTTTTCCTAAAATCCCGTCTATTTTTGTCATGTTAGCATAATATTCGGTTGATCACAAGAAGGGAATTCTCTCCGCTTCCTGAGTCTTCGGCTGAAAGATTTTCTCAAAGGAGGTAGATTTCAGCTGGGAATTGGGGTTTGGATACCTTCTCCCGGAAGAGGTATTTCCCGCGGCAACGAAACCCAAATGACCCAGAAGAATTTCGAGCCCTACGACCCGGCTGCCCTTCCCGATCGTTACTCCATTCGGGCCAAGGGCCATGAGCGGTTCCTGGTCTGTAGGGAGTCCGCCAACATTTCCGTCCGATTCGAACGGGGCATGAGCGTATCGGCCCCCGCCGCGCTGAAAGCCCCTTCGGAGACTATTTACCTCGACGGCGCAGCCCAGGGGGACCCGTTTCACAACAACCAGGCCATCGATGCCATGATCTATTCCCCGGCTCACTTCGGAGAGGTTGTCGTTGTGGAAGAGCCGGCCCGTGCGGGGATCGGCGACAACCAGCTGGCCATCGTCTGCCGGAGCGACCGCGGAATCTGTGAGCTGGAACCGCACCTTCGCCGACTCCATGGCAAACGCCTCGGGGTCATCATCCTCCAATAGAATCCGAATACCTGCACCTTACGCCAGGTCAACCCCTTTTTGCCGGCGACCCTGGAGAAGGCCCATGAGCGGCTCAATCTCATGGATCCCTCCGCCGGCAACCGGCTCTCGGCCAACCGCTGTCTCCTTCTTCATCGGGCCTGCGTGATCCTGGTCCTGTTATTCCCGCGAATCTCCCTGGACCCGGTCGAGGTGCTTCCCAAACTTCTTCAACAGTGGGGTCGAATCTTCTGATCTCGGCTTAGCCTGGAAGGGCTAAAGGGACCTTCAGCAAATCCCCATTGCCTCCCTTTGATAATGGAAGGGGCGGGAGGATTCTGGGAAATTGGCGGATGAAAGGCGACCGGGGTTCTTCCCTGCTCCTCTGGCGGGTTATCGGGGCGGCGGGGCCCTATCCAGTCAAGGATAGCTCTTTGGCTCCGGAATTTTGTCTTCAATGTCCAGCGCCACTTTGCGCGGGTTGATATCCTCGAGTTGCAGGCCCCCCGGGTAAGATAAGGCCCCGCTGGGGATGAAGAAATCGTGCTGTCCTTTCCTCGCGTCCCAAAGCTGGAGAGATAGTTTGATATCCCCTGGTTTGAATAAGGCGAAGGCCCTGCGCGGGCCGGAAAGGGTCACCAGCACCTTAGGCGGGTCGATTCGGGCCACGGTGAGAGAACTCGGAAGGGGACCATAGTGGACCGGGACTTCGAAGGTCCGATTCACGATCTGGGCGCCGTATCCCAAAACAATCCAGAGGACCACCGCCAGGAAGAAGGAAATTAACTTTTCCCGGTAATTTTTGACAACGAACCGTTTCCAGCTGCTCTTTTCCGACGGCGGAGAAATTTCGTCGTAGAAAGCCTCCAAGACCTCGGCAACCTCGGCGGGCGTGGACACCATCCGAATGTCGCCGTGCCGAGCGACCGAGAGTGTGCCTCTCTCCTCGGACACCACCAGGCACAAAGCATCGCTTCGCTCGGACAAACCCAATGCGGCCGCGTGGCGGGTCCCGCTTCCCGGAAGCTTTTCCAGGTTCGTGGACAAGGGCAGGTGAACGCCGAGTTTATCGATGAGGTTTCCTCCAACCACGACCGCCCCATCGTGGCCGATGGAATGAGGATCAAAAATACTTTTCAGGAGGGGTTCGCTGAGAAGCCCCCGGACCTCCTCGCCGCCGTCCAAGTGCCGGGCAATGGAGTCTTTTCCCCGGATGACGACCAGCGCGCCGATCTTCTCCCGGGCCAGGTCGCTCAGGGTCCGAGCGAGGATCTCCACTTCCCGGCGGAGGAAACGAGCGGATTTGCGTTCGTAAAGAGGCAGACGCCGTTCGAACCACCAGAGGGCCACCCGTTCGAAGAAATACCGCAGGTCCTCCTGGAAAATGATCACCAAGGCCACGAGAAAAACGGCGAAGAACCCCTGCAGCAAGGAGACCGTTAGCAGGAGGTTCAATTTGCGGGCGATCAGGTAAATAGCGCCCACGATGAGGATGCCGGTGAAAATCAGGCCCGACCGCCGGGTTCGTTTTAGCGCCGCCAGAAAGGCGTAAATCATGAGGGTTACAAGGAGGATGTCGAATAACCCCGAGAAGCCGATCTCGGCCAGCAGCGAAACCCATTCCCGGATCGCGTCCATGGATATCAACCCCACAATTCCATCGGCAAGGGAGAAAAATTGAAAGGCTTAATCGGGGCCTTTTGTTCTCTTATCCCATTAATAATATAAGCGATTTCGAATTTCCGGGGAAACAGAATTTTTAGAAAGGGGATGAAGCCCAGGATGCAGGATGGTCGAAGCAATGTCCCAGCGTTCCTCTACCCCCCTCGCTCACCGGTTAAATCTATGGAGAATTCGGAAATTTCGGTCGATCTTTCCTGTCCGAAGCCTTGTTAAGGGGCGAAAAAATAAGGGCCGCCGGTTTGAAAACCGGAGCTTTTCGGGGGCGCGGTTCATGGGGGGACGCGGGCCAAGACAGCGATCAGGAGACCTTGAAGTTGAAGTTATAACTACCCAGGCACTTCTTTTTCAGGACCGACATTTCATTTTCGGCTTTCGTTACCCGGTGAAGGCGTAGGCTGCTGTCCAGACTGTTTAAACCTCCTAGCGAATTAATGAGGTCGCGGGACTCGGTAAGCCATCGGTCGATCCCCGGGAAATCGGGGTGGTGACGGGGGTTTCTGTCGATGGGATAAAGAATGTGCTTAGCGGCCCAGTAATCCAAGGCCACCGGGTCCTGGCTGGCCAGAATCTGGTTGGCGCGGAAAGTGGTATCCGCGGGGTATCCAAGAAGCGACCGATGGGAGACCCAAATGGCATCCAGGATATGGAGGACCGGCGCCCGAACCGAGGCCATCATCTTGCCGCAGGTTTCACCCAGGCCCCGATAATGGCGGAAATCCACCAGCCCGTCATCCATCGAGAGAACCCCATACATATGCTTTAGGGAGGCGGTAATCTCCGATCCCCCCTCGTCATGATGTTTCAGGACCGGAACATTGATGATTTTTAGATTTTGTTGATACCCGGTCCCATTCCAAATGCCTTCCTTCAATTCGACCCGCCGTCCCCCCGCCGTGTTGAAACAGGGGTAGGAGACATTTTCAAAAATTCGGAAGCCTTGGGTACTGTGATCGCCCGCTGGGATGGACACCGTTCGGACCGGGTCCAATAGGTAAGCTGAGACCCGGGGATCTCGAAAGACGTGATCGACCAGGTACAAAAAAGTGTGGCTCTCATCATTGGCATTGGCGTGAATCCCATCCTCCCCGTATAGGAAAGCCTGCTTGTCGCAGGACAGGCTGCCCCTTCCCGATCCGTTTTCGAAGAGGACTACCTCCCCCCGAAACCCATCGGGATGATCAAGGATCCGCTGAATAAGCCCCCGGATGAGGTCGCTATTGGTGCAGCCACGGTACTTCCACTGGGCATTGACCTTGATCAGGACCACATCGGCGGCATCGATCAGCCCGTTGAATCCGCTGAGGACGGTCTCCTTCGAGGAGCGGTATAATTTTAGCCCGCTCCGCCCCATCCAGTGGAAAAGATATTCCAACCCGGCATGGGAGTTACCGTTTCCCCTGCCCCCCAAGGGGCTGTTGGGGATATCCGTGATCCAATAAAGAGGGGTTGCAGAGGTCGCTTGAATTCGGGTAATGAAGGGGGAAAGAAGGGAGAAGCAAGCCCCCGCTGAAGCGAGTTTCAGGAAATTTCTACGAGTCAGCGGTCCGTGAAAATTCGAATGATTCACCATCTTAACCCATCAAGCGCTAAAAAACACAGGCATTCGCGATTTGCATCCCGGTTCTTATGGTTTCCCGGGGCGATCGGCATAATGCCGCTGGAGTACACCTGGGGAGGTTACCCCCCTTTCGTAAAGGGGGAATTTTTCGCCATACATGATATAACATAGTAAACGCTTCGGATTTTCACTATGACGGGTATCATGGTACGTTCCATTTGAAAAAAGGAAAATGAAAGTACAATTCATTCTTCAAAGGAATGAGCTATTCCGTATGTTTCGCTGGCCCAAAATGGGTTTCCGGATTGCTTTACTCTTCCTTACGCTCTCCAGCTGCGGAGGAGGGGACGGGGGAAGCAGTTCTCCCCCGAGCGGCAATTTACCCGAAAGCCAAACTTCTTCCATCACTCTTTCCTGGGAAACGCCGGTTTCCGAGTCGGATGGCAAGCCTCTGGCCAACCTTGCGGGGTTCAACATTTACTACGGAAAATCTTCCTTGGAGTACAGTGAGGTGATCGATGCAGGGAACGTGCGGACCTTAACTTTGCAGAACCTCCCCGGGGGAACTTACTATTTGGCGATCACCGCCTATGATTCAGAGGGGAATGAGACGAATCTTTCCCCGGAAATAAATAAAACCATACCGTAAGAAGAAAAAAATCTATTCCCCGGCATACCCGGGCCCAAATATTCCCCAATTTATCTTTCTCGCTTCTTTCCCGTCTTTCCCCCCAGGCCCTGTTGAATCGTTTTTCAGCCGCCGATCTGCACCGACCCCTGGATCCGCTTCAGAAGAGAAACCACGCTGAGACAGGAGAGCAGACTCGTCTTGGGATTGTCCGGGTTGGGCCAGTTGGCCAGGCGGATTTCAAAAGAGCCGAAAGCTCCCCGGGCATGAATTTCATGGATGTTTTGGTCCACTCCCGGGTCCGCCACAACCCGGACCCGGGTCTTCTCCGGGCCCAGCCCGGCCAGACTGAGGGTCGCGGCGACGTTTACATTCTGGGGAAACTTGACCACCGCTTCGCTCGCCGGCCCATCATAGACAACCTTCGCCTCTTTTAATCCCTCTAGGCTCACTCCTTCGATCTTGCCCAAACTTCGGGGGTTTTTTCGAGTCGTAAGGATGACTTCGTCCAATCCCCGGAGCTTTGCCGCTTGCAAAGCATCGACGGCCCCTATCGCCCCGGAGGGAAGAAAGATGCGGCATCCCTTCTCCTCGGCTCGGGCAGCCAACCGGGGAAAAAGATTCCCCTGAACCAAAGCCCCCACGCTCATAATCAGGAGGTCCACTCCCTGGCTCAGGAAAAAATCGGCGCATTCGGCGACCACTTTTTGATTCGCGCATTCGATGACCAGCCGGAGGGGGTAATTTCCCAAGCCCTCAAAGGATTGAACGAGGGGGATCGAATGGCTCTGCAGTTCCTCCAGAAGGTCGGACGACGGAGGACGGATATCCGCCGCGGCGATCAGCCGGATTCCCGGGATTTCGCCCTTCATGATTTCCCGGGCTACGAAGCTTCCCATGGAACCGAGGCCGATCAGGCCTACAGGGAGAGTCCGATCCGCAAGCTCTTTCTCCGGCATGGGCGCTCCGTGGGTAGGTGCATTCCGGGTCTATCTAGACCCGGATGCATCAGACGTTAATACGCGGTCAACGATCCAGGCGGGGTAAATCTTTTTTCCCCGCGACTGCGGGTCAAATTATTTCGCTTTGGATTCGGCCTTGGGCACACCGTTGATGAAGTCGATCAGCTTCTTGGCCGGCAACATGCCGGTATTCACGCGGCCGTCGGGAAGGACCAGGGTCGGAGTCCCGGTGATGCCCAAGGATTCGGCGACTTTGATGTTGGAATCGATCTCCTTGGAATCGCACTCCAGCCTGGGAATTTCCTTTTTGGCGAAGGCATCTTCCAGCATCTTGAGCGATCGGTTGCACATGATGCTCTTGGATTTCCAATAGGCATCCTTGTGAAAACTCAGCGGGTAGAGGAGGATGTAAAAAACCACATCCTTTTTCTCCTTGACAACCTTTTCCATCTCCTGGTGGAGCGTGCCGCAGTAAGGACAATCCGGGTCGGTAAAGACGGCGACTTTTTTGGGAGCTGCCGGATCGCCCAGGATCAAGGCCTGGTTCAAGGGGATTTTGGAGAAATCGACTCTCCGGCTTTCCTGCAGCCGGGCCATGTGCTCGGCCGTCTTGTTCTTGCCGCTTTTTACCTCGACGATGGAGCCCGAAACCACGAAACCCTTGGAATAATCCACGTAGAACAACCCGGGTTTTCCCTTGTTGACGATCGAAACCTCCCAGAGACCCTTCAACGGGCTATCCTGAACCGATAAAATTTCTGCGTCGGGGGCCCTCAGTTTTTTGAGGATATCCTTGATTTCTTCGTTGGATATGGTATGGCACTTATAGCAGTCTTTTTCGCAGCCGCTCTGGTCCATCGCCCGGAGGGGGTTGGAATTCAACTGGAGCAAGGCGCAGCCCAAAAATACGGCCGCAAACAGGAGAAGAAAGTTTCGAACCATGGGATTTATCTCCGTTCGTTCCTAATTTAAAAAATTATACCCTGGAATCCCGAAATTTTCATTCTAAAAGTTCCTGAACCTGAATTCCTAACTCGGCACAGCCGGAACCAAACAGGCTGTTGCAGGGGTCCCGCCATGGCGGGATGGCCGCCCGCAAAATGGGCAATCC
>JACAEW010000235.1 GCA_013388675.1 Syntrophaceae bacterium
ACGATCGCGGTGGTGCTGCTCATGATTTTTGCACCCATCCTGGGCCAGTTCGCCTTGCGGTTCGGAGCGCCCGAGTATTTCGCGCTGACCGCCTTCGGCCTCATGGTCTTGTCCAGGCTGACCGGGGGAGGGCTGGCCATCGCTTTCATGCTTGTCGGAATCGGTCTGGCGTTAAGAACCGTGGGCCAGGAAATGATGTACAGCGTCTCCCGCTTCACTTTCGGCAGCATCGATCTCTGGCATGGCTTCGAGCTCACCCCGGTTGTCGTGGGCTTGTTCGGCATCGCCTAGGTGCTGATCGCCGCCGAGGAGAAGGAATCGGTTTCGAAGATTTCCTCGGTAAGGCTGCGCGAGCTGCTTCCGACCCGACAGGAATGGCAACGCTCCGCGGGACCGATTCTCCGTGGCACGGCCGTCGGCTTTCCCTTTGGCCTCATCCCCGGGCCCGCCGCCATTCTTTCAACCTTTGCTTCTTATGCGCTGGAGAAGCGTGTCTCCAAGCACCCGGAGGAATTCGGGAAAGGCGCCATCGAGGGCGTGGCCGGCCCCGAATCAGCCAACAACGCTGCCGCCGGTGGGACTCTGGTGCCGCTGCTGTCTCTGGGCGTTCCCTTCGCCCCGCCGACGGCGCTTCTGCTCGGAGCCTTCATCATCCACGGCGTTCAGCCCGGCCCCCTGCTCCTGCGCGAGCATCCGCAGGTCTTCTGGGGCTTGGTGGCCAGCATGTACGCGGGAAACGTGATGTTGCTGATCTTGAACCTCCCCATGATCGGGCTGTTCGTGAGCATTTTGCGGTTGCCTCGGGATTTGTTGCTGGCCTTTATTGTTCTGGTTTCCGTGGTTGGCGTCTACAGTGTGAACAACAGCGTGTTCGACCTGATGGTGATGCTGGGCATGAGCCTGGTGGGGTATGGCATGCGAAAGTTTCGCCTCACCCCGGCAACTCTGGTTCTGCCGCTGGTCATCGGCACCCTCATGGAGGAGTCCCTCATCCGAACCCTGATGCTGGCCAGAGGAGACCTGTCCTATCTACTCACCCGGCCCATTGCTCTCGGTCTTTTGGGAATCGGGACGGCAAGCCTGATCGCGCCCGTGGCGTGGCGGCGCTTGGGTCAGCGCAAGACCGAAAAAGAGGTACGCGCGGCCCGTTGAAATTCCGGGAGACCCGATATAGCCAAGCGCCTGGGCCTAGGTCTGTTGGCGGATCGGCGAGTCCGCTCGCGGCTGAGGATCCGGGCGAGCAATTCCGAGACTTTGTTGGAAGGATGAATGCTCCAGGTTTGGTGTCTAATTCGGTTCCGAAGAATTCCGAATGGAGTGTTCGACCGGAATTCCGTTTTCGAGGGAAGAGGTGATGAAACAACCCTTCTCCATGATTTTTTTGCACTTCTCCAATACGGGCAGATATTTATCCTCCAGGGAAACGGTCACTTCGATTTTAATCTTGCTTATTTTGGTTCGCTGAAATTCGTCTTTGACGGTCTCCGAAATGGCCTTGCCCTTAAACCCCAGGTTTTTGACGCCTCTGGCGGTCATGGCGGCCGCTAAGGTAGAAGAAAAGCAATACAAGGCCGAGGCACAAAGAAGACGATTCGCAGTCCCGCCTCTCTCCGGCAGGGGAATTCCTGTATAATCGATGCGCAGATCGGGCATGGCCTTCGAGCCCCATTTGATACAATGGGATGTCTCTCCATCACGCTCATATTCAACCACGACTTCCGGGTCCATCTTCCATCCGCCTCTCTTCATGGTAGAGAATAACAATTTTTTTGGCCAGGGCATATCCGGCTTGACCCGGCAAAGTTTTTGCCGTCTGGGATTATTGGTAACAGTTCCCCCCTTATAAATCCAATTGATAATTTTGATTGGCAGAATATATTATTTCGATGCAAAGTCCGGGTAGTATCCGCTGGTAGGGCGAAGTTTTTAATCCATTTTTATTCAGAAACTCCCTCTTCACTCGCGGGATGGGGTAGGGGAGTGAAGGGGAGGGGAGGAATTGGGCTCCCGATGGAAACGAAATGAGTGGGCCTTCAGACTTTTTGAGCGTAGAGCACAATCGATTTCGGGAAAAAATAATTGAGGACCTTCTCGATGATGCGAAGCGGTGGAGAAAAAAGAGACAAATGCAAGAATTTGCGGTAGGCGGCCGGAATTCTGGCTTTTTCGTCATGCAGGCCCGCAAGGCAGCGAAGCATCCAGTAGGGGGTGTGGAAGGCGTGGGCAAAACTTACGGCATAAACCCGTAAATGGTTCTCTTCCATGCAGGCAGCCATCTCTTTGGGTTTGACGATGCGGATGTGCCCTCCGGGGGTCCGGAAATATTCGTCCGAGAGCTCATTGTAGATTCGCTCCGTCATCGTGGTGGGTACGGTAATGGCAATGATCCCACTTGGTTTAAGGATTCGGGCGAGTTCAGCAATTCCCAGACGATCATCGCGAATATGCTCGATCACTTCGGCGCAGATGATTTTATCAAACGTTCCTGTTCGGAAAGGAAATCGCAAGGTATCCCCCCGGAGGAATAGAACCCGGCCGTTTCCATCCCGTCGCTTTTCCATCTGCGCCAGGACCCAGCGGGCCTTGAGAAGGCTTTTCTTATCCAGGTCCACCCCCAGAATGGAACAGTTGCTGCGGAAGCAATGAAAAGTGTGTCGGCCTTCTCCGCACCCGGCATCAAGGACCAAGTCTTTCTCCAGCAGGGGAAGACGGCGGAAATCAACGGTGAGCATCAATTGCCTCCCGGTAAACCTCCACCATTTGACGAGCGGCATTCTCCCAGGTAAAAAGCTTCAAAACCCTATCGCGTGCAGCTTTTCCCATACGCAGTCGGAGTGTTTGATTCTCAATCAGTTTCCTGATTGCTGCGGCGATCGCCCGGGAATCACGGGGGGGGACTAAAAGGGCGGCCCCGTCATTACCCACGACCTCCGGAAGGGCACCGGCGGTGCTGGAAATCACCGGCAGTTCGCAGGCCATGGCTTCGGCCGCGGGGAATCCAAAGCCCTCGTATAAGGAAGGGACAACCGCGATTTCGGCGCTGCAATAGTAACGGATCAAATCTCCGGGATTGATCTTGCCGGTGAAGTACACCCGGGGACCGAGACGGAATTTTTCCATGAGCATACTTGCATAGGACCGCCGGGGAGCCCCGCCGTCCACTACCGTTAGGGTAATATCTTCGGGAAGATAGCTGAGGGCTTCAAGGAGATAAAGGAGTCCTTTTTTCCGGTCTTCGGAATTCCCCACGAAGATGAGGCTCTTGGGTTTCTTGGAAATGCCGGGAATGGGCGCGAATTCTTTATTGTCCAGGCCATTGTAGACCACGCGGATTTTTTCGCGGGGGACCCCGAAGGCGTTGGTGATTTCCCGGGCCGAGTCGTGAGAGACGGTAATGATCCGGTCGAGGCGCTTGCTGACGATCCGCTGCATGAGTAAGGGATAATACAGCACCCGGTAGACCTTCTGCTTCAGATTGGAGGGCTGCTCGAACCAGGTGGCGCGGTCGATGGAGAGCGGGTGATGGAGGGTGGAGACCACCGGGGCGCCGAAGTATTTCCAAAGGAGCATGCCGTAACCTAGACACTGGTTGTCGTGGAGGACGTCAAAACGGTGTTCCCTTGCCAATTCCCGAAGCTTGAAAAAGGCCCGAAAGCTGAAGGCCTTGATCTCCGGAAAAACCCCGAAGCGGGAGGAAGCAAACTCATAGAAATTCAGGGGCGAGAAGATTTTGAAAGGATTTCCTGGGGGCAGAAAATCGGTTTTTTTTCCGAAGAAATTGAAATTCTCGATGGGATGGACAATCGACCCGTTCAGGAAAAGCGGGAAGGGAGGGCCGACGATGACGTGGACTTCATGGCCCAGTTTTACCAGCTCGTTGGCCAGGTAGGTTAGATAAATGCCCTGTCCGCCGCAGTA
This sequence comes from Syntrophaceae bacterium, assembly GCA_013388675.1. Classification (GTDB taxonomy): domain Bacteria; phylum Desulfobacterota; class SM23-61; order SM23-61; family SM23-61; genus SM23-61. The sequence continues at coordinate 3,919 of JACAEW010000235.1, forward strand.
GGGGTTTCCACGATAGCTCAGTAAACCGATCTTCACCGCCATCTCCTTGAGGAATAAGTGCGTTGAGAGTTGGGAGGTGGGAGGTGGAGTTGTAACCGAAACCTGGAGGCAGGATGGGTGTTTAACAACTCTCCACTCTCCACTCCCAACTCACATTTTAAATCAGTTCTTTGTACACCTCCACCGTCCGTTCCGCCACCTTCCTCCAGGAAAAGAGATTCTCCACCCTTTCCCGGCCCGCTTCGGCCATTCGCTCCCTCTGCCCCCCGTCTTCCAGCACTTGCAGGATGGCCGTGGCCAAGGCCTGGGGATTCCGGGGGGGAACCAGAATCCCGGCCCCGTCCTCTCCCACCACTTCCGGAAGGGCTCCGGCGGAAGTGGCCACCACCGGAGTCCCACAGGCCATGGATTCGGCCGCGGGAAGTCCGAAACCCTCATAGAGAGAAGGAACCGCGGTTAACTGGGCCTTCTGATACTCCCTACGAAGAGCTTCGGGGGATAGCTTTCCGGTAAAGGTTACACGCCGCTGAATTCCCAATTTCCTGGCCACGTCCGGGGCATGGGTCTTGAAGGGAGCCCCTTCATCTACAATCGTTAAGTTTACTCGTTCGGGCAGAAAGGTCATAGCCTCAAGAAGATAGCCCACTCCCTTCTTGGGATCATCGGTATTGCCAACGAACAGGACCCGGTTGGCTTCCTTGCGAGCCCCATTTTCCGGCCGGAAAAACTCCGTATCCAACCCGTTGGCCACATTTCGGATTCGATCGGGGGAGACCCGAAAGGCCTCTTCAATCTGCCGGGCCGTCTCGCGGGAAGAGGTGAGGACCCGGTCGCACCGGCGGATCACCCTTCCCTGCATGCCCAGGGGATAAAAGACCACGGTATAGTATTTTTCCTTGAAGTTCCGGTCTCGCTCCAGGCTGTGCCGGAAGTCGATGGTCAAGGGGTGATGAACCGTGGTTACGAGAGGACGGCGGAACCGCTTCACCAGGAGAAGCCCGTAGCCGAGGGATTGAACGTCGTGAAAGACCTGGAATCCTTCCCGGGAAACCCTTTTCTGCAAGGCCCGCAGGGCCCTAAGGCTGAAGATGAGCATTTCAGGAAAGAACCCAAACCTGGTGGCCACAAACTCGAAAAAATTCAGGGGACGCAAGATCCGCCAGGGCGCCTCCCGGGGAAGCATATTTTTTCGAACTCCCCAAAGATTCAACCCTTCCAGGGAGAGGGTTTTGGCCCAGGGCATGGGCCAGGGTTCCGGAGGGCCCACCAGAACGGTCGGGGAGTGGCCCATGCGGGCCAGTTCCCGGGAAAGAAAATAGAGGTAAACCCCCTGGCCGCCGCAATAGGGGTTGCCGCGGTAGGAGAGAAGACAGATATTCATCCCTGGCCCTTACGGACCCCCTTTCTCGGGAGCCGAGGAACTGTCGGGCAGGGGCTTTGGCTCCACCCTCAAAGGTGGGGTTTGGGGTTCGGCTACCGGGGGCGTGGTCTTGATGGTCAGGATCGTCCAGCCGATCCAGAATCCCATGGAGAGAAGCCCGAGAAACCCGATCATGACCGGTATGGCTATTGCCCAGTAACTTTGCGCCGCAATCCCCCAAAGAAAAATGCCCGCGGCAATAACCATGGCCAAACAAAAAAGACCTCCCCAGATTCTTGAGGTATCCGCCATTTTCAGGAACTCCTTTCTTTTTCCGGCAGAGAATCGTGCGGCCTACCTACGAGGATCAGCACGTCGCTCCAGTCCGGGACCCAGTTGGCGATTTTATCCAGGCCGCGAAGAAGAATCAAGGCCATCGCCGGGGGAATCCGTTGGAGAAGGCATGCCCAGCGCGGAAATCCCCAAAGCAGGGAAACCCCCCGGATGCATTCCAGGCGCAGGTATTTTTGGGTTAAGCTCAAAATCGTGGGGTAATCGAATTTAAAGGTGTGGTCAGGGGGGACTTCCCATATGTGAGGCCGGGGAATCTCCCGGCGCCAAATCCTCTGGACGAAACGATTGAGGAAACGGGAAAGAAAGCAACTGAGGCTCTCATAATTGGCCACGGAGATGACTACTTTTCCCCCGGACGAAACCACCCGGCACATCTCCGCAACCGCCAAGTCGGGATTTCGGAAATGATCGATAGCCCCTTTGCAAACCACCCGGTGGAAAGAATGGCCGGCAAAGGGAAGGGTTTCCGCCAGACTGCCGACCAGCCGGACGCGATCCCCGTTTTTGGCCAGCCCTTCCCTTGCCTTGCGCAGCATGATCCGGGAGGGTTCACACCCGAATAAGGCTCCTCCATTTCGAGCCAGGGCAGCCGCGTCAATCGCCCGCCCGCAGCCAACATCCAGCGCCCGCCGATCGGGCTCGACCCCGGCGGCCTTCAGCGTCTCCTCGGTCATCCGGCGAAAGACGAATTCCGTGTCCGGCGAAAGAACGGGGGGCAGGATCCCTTCGTCGTCCCAGTCCAGGTCCCCCCGAAGTTGCGCTCCCCCATGCTCATGACTCATGGGCGGTATCCTCCGGCAAAAACTTGGAGGAACGGGCCCTGGCCCAGGCCAATTCAGCGATTCGGCCGATCATCTCGGGGTAGGCCAGGCCGGCGGCCTTGGCCGACCGGGTCATGCCCGCATCGGGGGAAATGTCCGGATTGGCATTGACTTCCAAAACGTAAGGGATTCCCTCCGGACTGAGGCGGATGTCCACCCGGCCATAGTCCCGGCACTCCATGGCCCGGTAGGCCTGAAGGGCCACCTCCCGAACCCTCTTTTCCAATTTCAACGGGAGGGAGGCCGGACACAGGGGGATGGTGTGATGGAACTCCGGGCTGTTTTCCACCCACTTGGCCGCATACCCGCAGATCTTCGGCAGTCCTTTGGGAAGGGTGGAGAAATCAATCTCCGAGATGGGAAGAACCTGGGGAGCCTCGTTTCCCAGGATGGAAACATTCAATTCCCGGCCTTCGATGTATTCCTCCACCAGCGCCGGCTGATGGTGGAGACGATGAATTCTGTCCACGTTCGCTCGCAGGGAGAAGGAATTCCGGGCAATGGCGTCGTTGCCGATGCCCAGGCTGGCGTCTTCCCGGAGGGGTTTGACAAAAAGGGGCTTGCGCAAACGGGAAGTGGAGACTTTTTCGCCGGGAGGCCAGATCACGAAGGGCGGGGTAGGGATTCCATAGTGCGCCAGGATGAATTTGGTCTTCCCCTTGTCCTGGGACAAGCCCAGGACCAGGGCGGAGGACCCCGTAAAAGGGATATACAAAAGCTCCAGCAAGGCGGCCACGTTCATCTCCATCCGGGTCTGCCCGTGGAATTCTTCGCAGAGGTTGAAAATTAGATCGGCCCCCGAACGTAGAATCTTCCCCACCATGGGAGAGAGCTCCTTTTCCATGCGCAGGGTTTTAATGGCATAACCCCGGGTTTGAAGGGCTTCCTTCACCGCCTGGAGCCGCAAAAGAACCGATTTGGGCCCAAAGATATCGACCGACCCATCGGGGAGAAAGGGGTTGGGAAGGCTGTAAAGAATCAGGATCGACCGTCGGATCATGCCTTTAAACCCACCCTTTGGCAGGCAATGTCCAGGACGCGGTTTATGAGTCCGTCATAAGTCAAGCCGGCCGTTCGGGCGGCTTTGGGAAAGCAGGAGTTGGCGTCCGGGTCGGGAAGGATCCCGGGGAGGGGATTCAGTTCCAGGATGTTCGGTTCTCCCGAATCATCCAGGCGGACATCGATCCGGCACCAGTCCCGCACCCCCAAAGCGACGTAAGCCGCACGGCAGATGGACTGGATCTTCCTGCGCATCGCCGGCGGAATCCGGGCCGGACAGGCGAAAATCTCCAAGGGATTTTCCACCGTGTCCCAGACCCACTTCGCTTCATAGGAATAAATCGGGTTGATGTGATCCGGGAGCTCTTCAAACTGGATTTCCACGATGGGTAATACTTCGACCCGGGGCGCGTTTCCCAGGAGGGCCACGGTAAACTCCCTCCCGGGAAGGAACTTTTCCACCAGGGCGGGTTGGCGGTACTCGGTCAGAACCCGGTGGACCTCTTCTTTGAGCTGCCGGGAGTTGCGCACCAGGGAACTGTTCCGGACTCCCTTGCTGGACCCCTCGCGCAGCGGTTTCACGATGAGGGGGAAGGGAGGATATTCGACTCTTCTTTTCAACTCCTGGACGACCGTGAAAGGGGGGGTGGGGACCCCGAAGTAACTGAGGGCTACTTTGGCCATGGCTTTATCCAGGCACACGGCCAGGGTCAAGGGGTCCGAGCCGGTGTACGGAAGGCGGAGCATCTCCAGCATGGCCGGGATCTGGGATTCCCGGCTGGTCCCGAACAGGCCTTCGGCCATGTTGAATACGATATCGGGACGAATTTCCCGGAATTTTTCGAAGGCCCCTTCGTCCCCCTCGATGGAAATCACTTCGTGGCGGAGGGCCAGGGCGGAACGGACCGCTCCGATGGTCTCCTCATCGTCCCACTCGGCGTACAAGTCGGCGGGGGTGGATAAATCGGCCGGCTTTTTCAGGTTGTAACAGAAGCCCACTCGCATGGCGGTTTCCCCGGCTGGCTTCAAAAAAGAAAAACCGCCGCCGCCACCACCGTGGCCCAGCCGGTCTTTACGATGCTGGACTGGGTCACGTTGCTGGAGCGGACGATCTTGTCGCTGATCCGGTAGATCTCTTTTCTCTCATCCCAGCTCTTATCTTCGTCGAACTCGATTCCCAGGGTGGAGGCCAGCATGGCGGCAGCCAGGTCCTCGGCATAATCGCCCGCTTCCCTTTCCGTCTGCCCGTAGGCATGGTGCTCGCTCAGGTACCCGTACTGATTACGGTCCGAGGGGATGGCGCAGCCGATGGAGGCGACGATCAGCCGGCGGGGCTCGTTGGTGCTGCATTTGGCCAGGACGCAGAAGGTGATCCCTCCCGGGGTCAGCTCCTTGAGCCCCTGGGTGCGGGAAATGATCTTACAGCGGGGCGGGAGGATGCTGGAAACATGGACCAGGTTGCATTTCTCGATTCCTGCATCCCGCAGAGCCAATTCGAAGGACCGCAGCTCTTCCTTGTGGGTGCCCACCCCCTTGGTGAAAAAAAGTTTGCGAGGGACTAAGGGTTCCAATTCCGATCTCCTTTTCCGCTAGCGTCTTTTCCCCCGGCGGAATTCGGGGGCAAAAATTTGGCCCAAAAACCGGTAGATCAACTTGGCCGCCAGGAAGTCGGGGGCGATCAGCCCGGGAATGGGGGTAAGCTCCACAACGTCAAAGCCGACCACTTTCTTCTGGGAAGCCACCCGGTGCAGAAGGCTGGTGAGGGATCTCCAGTCCAACCCTCCCGGCTCGGGGGTTCCCACCGCCGGCATGATGGCCGGGTCGAGAACGTCCAGATCGATGGTCACGTACACCTCGGGGAGAAGAGAACGGCAGACCTCCTCCTGCCAATCGGGGGTCTGGGCCAGATCGTGCCCAAAAAGGGTTTTTACCGCCCCCTTCCGGATGTAGAGATATTCGTCCCGGGTCAGACTGCGGATTCCCACCTGAACCAGCGGTCCGATCTCGGACAGGCGGCGGCCCGCGCAGGCATGGCTGAAAGGGGTTCCCTCGTAGGAAACCCGCAGGTCCGCATGGGCGTCGAGCTGGAGAAAGGAAAGGCGGGGGTGTTTCTTGGTCAGAGCCCGGGCCGCCCCCAGGGTGAGAGAATGTTCCCCCCCGATGAGGACCGGGAATTTGGCCGCTTGGACCACCTTGCGGACGTGCTTTTCCACCCGATCGATCATTTCACCGGGACCGGCGGCCACCGCCTCCAGGGCATCCAGGGTATGAAAGCCAATCCGGTAGGTTTCCTGCCCCAGCACTTCGTCGAAGAGTTCCATGTGGGTGGAGGCTTCCAGGATGGCCAACGGTCCCCGGCGGGAACCGGGCAGATAGGTGCTGGTGAGGTCGTAAGGAACCGGGAGGAAGACGACCCTCGAGTTCTCCCACCGGCTTTGATCGCGAGGAAGACCCCCGAAATTGAAGGGTACGGTGGAGAACTTCCCGGTCATCGCCCTAGCCTCCTAATCAGAATTTTTTTTGCTTCTCAAAATTACTGAAAAATTTTTTTTTCGTCAAGAAATTTCGTTTCAGAAATGCTTTTATTTTTTAAAAAACCTTCTTTTGCTCTCCGGCACCCTTTCAAGCCGAGCCCCCACCCCCAGAGTTCCTGCCGGGGAGCGGTGCTCCGCCTGTTCCTTGACTTCCCGGGGCGAACCTGGTAGCTTTCCCTCAAAAAGAATCAGAGGTGAGGTCATGATCGCCCGATACACCCGAAAAAGAATGGCCGATGTTTGGGAAGCGGAAAACCGCTTTCGAAAATGGCTTCAGGTCGAGGTCTCAGCCTTGGAAGGTATGAGCAAAAAAGGACTGGTTCCGGCGGCGGCGGTGAAAGAGGTCCGCAAGAAGGCCCGATTCGACGTGGCCCGGATCGAAGAGCTGGAGAAAACGGTGAAACACGACGTCATTGCTTTCCTGACCAACGTCAGCGAAGGGGTCGGGCCGGCGGCGCGTTACCTCCATCTGGGCATGACTTCATCGGACGTATTGGACACCTCCTTGGCCATGCAGCTGGTGGAAGCCTGCGGAATTCTGGAAGAGGACTTAAAGGCCTTTCTGGAAGTGCTGAAGAAAAGGGCTTTCGAGCACCGGTATACTCCGATCATCGGGCGAACCCATGGGATGCACGCCGAGCCCACGACCTTCGGCCTCAAGCTGGC
>JACAEW010000150.1 GCA_013388675.1 Syntrophaceae bacterium
ATTTGCTCGAGGGAATATTCTGCTCCGCGAAGGCCATGAGTTTGGCCGCCGCATCCTGGCATATGGCGGTGCAACTGCCAATCTGGCATTGCGGGTTGACGCAGTCCTCGTAAATCCACTGGGTGGACCAGAAATTGTCGTAGAGGCCCCAGCGGATGTTCTGGGCAAGGGGCTTGTAGCCGTTGTATTTAACCGGCCCGTAAACGTTCGAATAGGCACTGATGGTCTGGTCGGCATCGGCGTACCCGATGGCGCCCAACGACTGCCCGGAGCCGCTGCACGTACCGCTTCCACTTACCCACCAGTTCCCGTTGACGCACCTCATCATGTCGCTCGAGCCTTCGTTGAACCACTGAGCATACGTGGAGGCCGGAGCGGTTGCGTTCGGAAGGCCGTAACCAGAGGCGCCGGGGATTTCAAAGGTGTTCAAAGCCAACGGACCCGTACCCCTCATCACCGCCAGGTCCAGGGTCGCATGGGTCCCGGACCCGGCATGGCGCAGACACGCCTCAATGGGGAGATTAGCCGGGAAGGAGGCGCCGAAATCCCTCCATTGGAACGCCTGGACCGCGTAAATCATGGCCACCGTCATGCGGGAAATATCCTGCACAGGAGCGGGGGCGCCGCAGGTGCCGGAGCCGTTAGCGCAGGTCGCTCCGCTGCAGGGCTGGCCGATCTGGAGGGGATTCGGATTCGCGGTGCAAAGGGTCTGAGTCACGGCATTATTCAGGAAGAACCCGAAAGGAACCACGGTGGGTTGGTAGGTTTTCCCGCCCGGAAACGCATTGCAGGGGCCAGGGCTTATAACACCGCCGCCGCAGCGGCCTTTCTTTTCTCCAGAGCTCGACTGGACGAGGCTCGTCGCCTCCACGTCGTAGGCGCCGTGGGTTACGTCGATGCACTTCGTCCCAGTGCAGGCGCCGCCGCCGGGTGGGCAGGTCTGCTCGTCCATCATGGTGCGTTCGCAGCTGTTGAGGCAGGCGTCCCCGTCAGCGATGCACGCCACCGCCCGAAGGCCGCCGCAGGAGTTCTTGGAGGTGTAGCGGAACACTATGTCCGGTGTGCCATTAATATTCTGGCAGTTATATCCCCAGGTGACCCCGTGGATGCTGTCCTTGGTGCCCTGGAAGACGGTATTGTCGTCGCAGTTGGCGCCTGGAAGGGCGTTCGCTTTCATCCAGTCGTCGCCCAAATCGTTCCAGAAGAGGTACTGGGCCGAGGCGCCGTAGATATTGATTTCAAGGGCCGTTCCGGGCGCGGGAGGGGCGGCGACTGCGCCGCCCGCCATCGACAGGGCCAGGAGCCCGCTAAACAACATGGACATCAACTTCTTCATTTTTTCCTCCTAAATTTTTTTTTGCGGGTCCCCTTTCGAGACCCGTTTTTCATTCCCCTCCCTGAAAATAGAGGAGGGTTTCAGCCTATCCGATTCTTTCGTTTACGAGGCCCTCCGGCGAAGCCCGATCAGCCCCAGGAGGCCAGATCCGAGAAGGAGGACCGCCGGGGGAATCGGCACTACCTGTTCCGTCGGGTTGATGGTCGTCCCGCTCAGGTCGTCCGCGGTCCCCAGGGTCCCGTCGGCGCCGGGCGTGACCCAGGTGCGGATTTTTGCGACCGCCACTCCGGCAGACGCCGGGTTGCCGGGGCTGGTGTAATCATATTTATAGAGCAACTGCTCCACGTACCCTAAGGTGGCAATGGCGGCCAGGCTGACTTCGCCGTTTCCCGCGGGGATGAAAGCGGCAAATGTCCCGGGGGAAGTCCCGCCATTATTCATATTATCCACGTAGGAGTTTAAATTGGTCGTTACTGCCGTTACGGTATTCCCCGTGGGTGTAAGGGTCTGGTAATAACCCGCCGTGTAAGTGGCGGCGTTGGTGAAATTCGCGATTTTAGTTGGGCCCGACATCTGCCCGCCGGCCAAGGGACCGCTCGTCCAAGCGTCGTATTGAAGTCCCGCATTCCTGGCATAATAACCGACTTGGAGGTTCGCCCAGCCGGCACCGGAGAAATCGGTGAGCTGGAACCCGCTGGTTCCGTCTCCGACGGTTACATTCGAGCCGCCCGCAAGCGTGTTCACGTTTCCAAGGGAGGTGGCCAATTCAACGGTCCCGTTGTTTTGATACACCACCCGGACCAGCTGCAGGTCTTCAAAAAGGGCGGAGGCCTGCCCGGCGAATCCTAAGACGAGCACGGCGGCCGCTAACAAACCCAATAATTTTCTTCTCATTCTTGCAATCTCCTTTCGATTTTCCTGGAAATTCAAACAACTGATTCTCTGCTGCTTTTAGGCCATCCGAAAATTCCGGGAATGGCCTGTAATTTTGATTACCCGGTTGCTTGCAGGTTTTGGCTTTTTCCCAGCCGAACATCGCCGGGGCGATGTTTTTTCTAAATATTCAGTTTTTTCCTCCAACAATTCTTTTCCTAAGTTGCTAAATTGCTCTATTTATCACCTCCTTTCTTCTCCGGCTTTCGCATCAAACAAAAAAGCCCGAATCAAGCTGCGCACTGCCTCTCGATTCGGGCTTCCTGGTTCCCCCCTAGGGGGTGGTCAGCAAAGGACCCGACTGCTGATTTTAGATTGCGGATTTCGGATTGCGGATTTTAATAAGAACTGGTTACTGGTTAATGTTTCCTGCTTCCTGGTTCCTGGTTCCTATTACCTCGTTGGTCGTTGCTGCGTAAGCGATTCTGGTTTCAGTTCTAATCTAGAGACAGCTTATCAAAAGAATGTTGCGCGATTATGAAGGTCAGGTTAAGGTTAATTTAAAAAAAACGGGTAATGGGTCATAGGTAATAGGTAATAGGTAATGGGTAATGGGTAATGCGCCTTGCGATTGGCTCATTTCATTATCTCTTCGAATTTCTCGATCCTTCCGATCCCGCCCTGGCTGAAATTGACCTTGATATAGCCCGTGAACTTCTCCTCGGTCAGCAGCCGGAAGACCTCCAGCAAACGAGCAATTTTTTCGTGTTTCTGGTTCTTGCTGTTGTAAGGCTCCGGATTTTTCAGTTGTCCGTTCATGTGGAAACCGGGTAGTTTTCTGCTTCTATCTACTGGTTGCTGGTCAAAGATAAAAGAATTGTTTCAAATTCGGGTTTCTAGTTCCAGGTTAAAAAATTCTTCCGGGGTGAATGATATCTGATTTTAATCCCCGATTGTTGCGCCATTATGAAAGGCGCGTGAAAAGTGCATGAAAAGGATGAAACAG
>JACAEW010000236.1 GCA_013388675.1 Syntrophaceae bacterium
GTTCGGGCTTGGGCGGAGCTACCGGCGGGGGGGGCGGTTCGACCTTCGCCTCCACGACCGGCGCCGGCCGGGCCGCCACTTCCTCCTTCACCACGGCCTTCTTCGAGCAACCGGCGGCCAGGAAGCTCAAGGCAACGAGGGAAACAACAAGGATCCACAGCCATGAAGCTTTTCGCAGCATCTGTTACCTCCTTCTGTTTATGCTTGGAATTCCCATGATCCTACTTGGGAATTTCCCGATTTCGGGGAACCCAGTAAGGATATGTATCACTTCCTTTTTGGAATGTCAACCTTTTTATTCGGGTGCCCTCGGCGTTCATTAAAAAGATCCGGGGGTCTCCGTCGCGCGTGGCACTGAAAACCAGGTGGCGCCCGTCGGGGGACCAGGAAGGCATCTCGCACTGTCCCATGTTCGCGGTCAGGACCCTCAAATCGGACCCATCGGAATTCATCAGGCAGATATTGCGGCCTCCGCCCATGGAGGCGTCGAAGGCGATTCGCTCTCCCCGGGGAGACCAAGCCGGGTGGGTGTTGTAGTTGCCTTCGAAGGTAAGCCGCTGGACGTTCTGCCCGTTGGCCGACATGACATAGATCTGCGGGGTCCCTCCCCGGCTGGAGACAAAAGCGATTCTCTGCCCGTCGGGGGACCAAGTGGGAGACACATCGATGTCCGGATGGTTGGTCAGCCGAGTCAACCCGGAACCGTCCGGGTTCATCGCGTAGATTTCCGAGTTACCATCCTTGCTCAGGGTTAAAGCGATCCGTTTCCCGTCGGGGGACCATGCCGGAGAGATGTTGAGGCCGGGATGGCTGGAAATCCTTTTTTCCTCCCCGGTTTGCAGGTCTTTCAGGAAAAGGTCCGGGTTCCCGAACTTGTAGGAGGTGAAGAGCACCCATCTTCCGTCGGGGGAAACCCGGGGAGAGAGGCAGGTGGATTTATGGTTGGTAATGGGAAAGACATTCCTCCCGTCGTAATCCATCATGTAGAGCTCTTTAAATCCTCCCGCCTGGGAAACAAAAATGATCTTGGTTTGGAAAAATCCCTGTTCCCCCGTGAGGGCATAGATGATCTCGTCGGCGAAGCGATGGACCATACGCGAGAGGTCGGTGATCTCCCCCACGTACCGCTTGCCCACGATCAGCTCCTTTTTCACTACATCGTACAGCCGGGCCTCGAGGGTGAGGGACCCGTCCCGATAGAAAAGGTTTCCCACCACCAATGCCTCCGCCCCCAGGTTCGCCCAGGGCTGAAAGTTCAGGGGCTGCGGACCTGCCCCCAAACGATCCTCTCCCGGCTTGGCCGAGGGATCGCCGCCTGCCGCAGGCAGGCCGGTCTTTTCGGCGCCTTCGGACGGGGCGATGAGGGTAAAGAACCCGGAAATATCCAGATCGTTCTTTAAAATCTCCGTCGCTCGTTCCCCCAATTGCATTTCCCGATTCGTGGGGAGCAAGGATTGAAAGGGAAAGATGGCCAGGGGGAACTTCCGGAAAGACGGCGACCGGATATCGATATAGACCTTGGCCGCTAGGTGATGGGCCAGGAGGGCGGAGAAGAGCAAAAGCAGGGTCCCGAAATAAACCGTTTTTTTCATGGATCGCTCTTACAGGTCCGAGGGAGTAAACCGGACTCCCACGTCGAATTTGTCCCCTTCAAACCCGGGAGGCAGGGGAGGAAGGGGATTGGCCTTCTTGATGGCCCGCAGGGCCGACTCGTCCAAGTGGGGATTGCCGGACTTCTTTTCGAACTGGATATCTTCGATCCGCCCGTCCTTGGCGATCCGGATGGCGATGATGGTCTCCAGGTCTTTTTTCCCCCCCAGCACTCCCTCCGGAAGCACCCAGGCGCTGCGGATCCGCTGCCAGATCAGGTTGTAATACATCTTGTGCTTTATCGACATGAAACCCGACGAGGCCCCGCCCGTTCCGGCATCGCCCGTCTCGATGGCCCCGGCGCTCCCGATGGTCACCTTTTTCCTAATCTGCTCGATGGCCGAATCGATCTGCTTGGCCTCGCGCTCCCCGCGGATGCGGTCGATGGCCGAATCGACGCTTTCCCCTTCCCGGCGCTGCCGGATGCGGTCGATCGCCGTTTCCACCTTCTTTTCCTGCCGGCGTTCCCGGATACGTTCGATCGCTTCGGCGACCTTGTTCACATCCTCCTTCGGCTTGGCCGCCAGGGAAACCGGTTTTTCTTTTTCCTTGGGCTTCGCCTTTTCCGCCGGCGGAGGAGCGACCGGGGCCGGGGTTTCCTTTTTCGGCTCCCCGCGGACCACGGCCGGGGGAGGAGCGGGCTGGACGTTCACGAGCCGCACGGAATAGACCGGCGAATAATAGGTGCGCTGGGAAGCCAGGTTGGGGATGAAAAACACCGCGGAGACCGCCGCCAGATGGAGGAACAGGGAGAGAAAAAACATCCCTCCCATGCCCGGGCCCTGGGTCCAGGGACTCAGGATCTGGACGCTGGCGGAAGTCTTCATTTCCTCGTTTCCAAAGGCTCGGTGACCATGCCCAGCTTCTCGATTCCCGCATTTTTGATCTCGGCCATGATCCGGACCACGAACCCGTAAGGGACGTTCCGGTCCGCCCGGAGGAATACTTCCCGGTTTAAACGGCCTGCGGCGGATCGCTCCAGGTGCCGGCGCAGGAGCGCGGGGTCCACCTTCTCCTGGTTCAGATAGACCTCGCGCTTGGCGTTGATCGTCACCACCAGACGTTCCTCCTGGCCTTCCATGGGCTGGGATGTGGTCTGGGGAAGTTCTACGTCCACCCCCTGCTGCATCATCGGGGCGGTCACCATGAAGATGATGAGCATAACCAGCATGATATCCACCAGGGGAACCACGTTGATCTCCGACATGGGGCGGCTTTCGCTTCTGGGACCCTGCATAGTTCTCTAACCTGTTCAGGCCTTGAGAAAATGCCGCTCGATGATATTCAGGAGTTCGGAGGCGAAATTTTCCATCTGGCTGTTGAGGACTTTAATCTGGTTGAGGTAATAGTTGTAAGCCACCACCGCAGGGATGGCCGCGGCCAACCCTGCCGCCGTGGCGACCAGCGCCTCCGAGATTCCCGGGGCCACCACCGCCAAAGTGGCCGACCCTCGCATTCCGATCCCCCGAAAAGCATCCATGATGCCCCAGACCGTGCCAAAAAGGCCGATGAAGGGGGTCGTGGAACCGGTCGTGGCCAGGAACCCCAGGGCCCTCTCCAATTTTGTTAACTGGGAGGTCAGCGCCTGCCGCATGGCCCGGTTGATGTTTTCGACCCCCCCGAGCTCCATGCTGAAGGAGCTGGGGTCGCTGCTCCTGCGGGAGCTGTCCGGGTTGCTCTTGGCCTGGCTGAGTTTGGTCAGCTCCAGGTAGGCGGCGCGGAAGATCTCTGCCGTGGGGCTGTGGCGAAGCTTCTTGGACTCGGCAAAGATGGAGGCAAACTGCTTCCCCTCCCAGAAGATTCGCAGGAAGGACTTGGATTCATTGTCCGCCAGGCGGATCAGGCGGAATTTGGAAAAGATGATGGCCCAGGACAGGACGGAGAAAAAGAGAAGGATGAGCAGGACCGCCTTGACCACCGGGCCCGAGTAAAGAATCAGGTCCACGATTCCCCCCCCGAATCCGCCGGATGTCCCGGAGGGGAAAAACTGCCCCAGACTCCAAATCGTTATGGGATTCAAGAAATCTCCTTGGCCATTCGAATTTCACTTTCCGTGCCCGGGCCAAAAAAAACAGAGCCGGTTTCCGGGGAATCGGACTCTTCCTTCGCCTCTCCGCATTCCGCGTCTTTTCACCCCCCGGCCACGGGGGGGAAGATGCTGAGACTGTCTCCGGGATGGAGGACGTCTTCGAAGGATCGATGCAATCCGTTGACTAAGGTAATCATGGGAATGGCAACCGGTATCTGGAGCCGGTCCAGGGTCTGGCCGATGGTGGTCCCTTCCTCCAGCTCCAGCGCACAGGAGTATTTATCGCTCCCCGGGGGGAGGTACTCGCGAAAATTGGCGAAGAGTTTCACTTCGATCTTCATCGGGCGATCTCGCGGCTCTCTCTGTTCAGTTTCAATTCTCGATCAATTTGCCCCAAAAGTCAATCCACTTTCGAAACTTATCCCCCCTCGCTTTTCGATAAGGTGCCGGAAAGGTGAGTCAATTTCCAGGTCCGCTCGTGCCGGGAGCAAAGCCCAAGGCAAGGTTCTAGGACCGGCCTTCGCCGGGCATCCTTAGCGTTGACTTCCATTCTTTCGATCACTATAATGAAGGCCGCTTTTTCCATGGTACAGGAGATTATGGCGCATTCGTCTATTCCCCGCATCTTCTCCCGGCTTCCCTTGGCGAATCGACTTTCTCTTCGCACCAAGCTGGTCTTCAGTTTCCTCTTCGTGGTCATCGCCGGAGGGGTTCTCTCTTCTCTCATCGGGACCCGCCTGGTGGCCGACACCATCGTGTCCCAGGCCCGGAATAAGGTCCGCTACGACCTGAGCGCCGCCTCGTTGGTTTACAGCCAGTCCTTGAACCGGATCAACGACGTGATCCAGCTCACCGCTTCCGGGCGGACCATCCCGGAATACCTGGAATCGGGAAGGCTGAAGGCTTTGGCGGACTACCTGGTCAAAAGACGCAGGGATTTCGGTTTGGACCTCTTGACCCTGACCGATTCCAAGGGAAAGGTGCTGCTGAGAACGTACCACCCCTACCAGGCCGGCGACTCCCAGGCCGGCGACCCCTTGGTCCTTAGGGCGCTTAAGGGGGAGACGGTGGCTTCTACGGTCATCGTCCCCCGCGAGGAACTCATGAAAGAGGGAAGCGATTTGGCCGAGCGGGCCTTCACCCTTTTCGTTCCCACCCCCAAGGCGCGCGAGGTGCCCGCGGACCGGGAGACCTCCGGGATGATGCTCAAGGCCGCGGCCCCGGTCTGGAAGGAGCCCGGCAATCTGGCCGGGGTTCTTTACGGCGGTGTTCTTCTGAACCGCAACTACCAGATCGTGGACAAGGTTCGGGACCTTCTTTACGGGGAGGGGCGTTACAAGGGCAAGGAGATGGGAACGGCCACCATCTTTCAGGGGGACCTGCGCATTTCCACGAACGTGCGGGACGAGAGTGGAAACCGGGCCATCGGCACGCGGATCTCCGAGGAAGTGTACCGGGCCGTGGTCCAAAAGGGGGAGGCGTGGCTGGACCGGGCCTTTGTGGTCCATGACTGGTACATAACCGGGTACGAACCCATCCGCGACCTGTCCGGCCGCATCGTGGGAATTCTTTACGTGGGTATGCTGGAAGCCCCCTACACGGACCTGCAGGACAAAGTGGTGTACAGTTTCTTCGGCATCGGCGTGCTGGGCGTGCTCCTGGTGTTGCTGCTCTCCTTTTTCATCACCACCGGGATCATCCGCCCTCTCAAGGAAATGGTGGCGGCCACGCGCCAGATCGCCGAAGGGGACCTTTCCCACGAGGTGCCCATTTCCTCCCAAGACGAAATCGGGCAGCTTGCCGAATCCTTCAACCACATGCTGGTGCGGCTCAAGGAGGCCCGGCGGGAGCTCGAAGACTACGGGCGGGTTCTGGAAGAAAAGGTGGAAGAGCGAAGCCAGCAGCTCCGGACCATCCAGGCTAAGCTCATGCAGGCGGAGAAACTGGCTTCCCTGGGCCGGTTGGCTTCCGGGGTGGCCCACGAGATCAACGGCCCCCTCAACGGCATCCTGACCTTTTCCCACCTCCTCATGCGCCGTTTGAAGGATCATCCCGAGCTCCAGAAGGAACTGGAGCTGATCACCCGGGAAGCGACCCGGGCTTCCTCGATTGTCCGGGGGCTTCTCGACTTTGCCCGGGAGAGCAAGCCCCAGAAGCGGCCCTGCCACATCAACGAGCTGATTCTCCACACCCTTTCCCTGGTGGAGCGGCAGCCGGTTTTTCAGAACATTCGGGTCCTGCGGAATCTGGGCGCTCAGCTTCCCATCCTTCTCCTGGATGCCAACCAGGTCCAACAGGTTTTCATGAATATCCTGTTGAATGCCGCCGACGCCATGCCCCAGGGGGGAACTCTGACGATAACCAGCCATCATGTCCCGGGGGACCCTTTCCTCCAGGTCAAATTCACCGACACCGGTTGCGGCATTCCCGAGGAAAACCTCAACCGGGTCTTCGATCCCTTCTTCACCACCAAGGCGGATAAAAAGGGAACGGGCTTGGGGCTGGCGGTGAGTTACGGAATCGTCGACCGGCACCGGGGCCGGATCGAGGTGCAGAGCGAAATGGGCCGGGGAACGACCTTCACCATTCATCTCCCCCTGGAAGCGGCCGAGTAGGTCCCGCCGGTGTAGAGGACCGCTTCGAATCGTGGACTGACCTTTCCGGGTTGTTCGTTGCCGGTTGGGTTTTTTTCTTTTCGCGAGCAACGAAGAATCAGCAACGAGTAACGAGCTTTCCGCGGCGATTTTTTCTGTTCCCAAAAAAAATAAAAAATGATATAAACAGGCTTCCAGACGGGCTGCTTGTTCGGCTTTGCTTCCGTGCGGGCCGAGAGGGGCTCGCAGCCCAACAGGGAGAGGGTTGAAGTATTTCGAGCCTGAATCGTTTGGTCTTCTTGCCTGTTCCCACACCGGCTGGAAACCGATTCGAAGGATGAAATCATAAGAATAGAGGAGGAATTCGGGTATGGCCTTAGAGCCCTCTGCGGAAACCCTGGAAAAGGTGCAGGAGATTTTAAAAGAGCATGAGGGGAATCGCGGACACCTTTTGATCGTGCTGCAAAAAATCCAGGCGATTTACGGGTATGTTCCTCCCTTCACCTTTGAAATGGTTGCCCAAGCCCTGGGAGCCACGAGGAGTGAAATCTACGGAGTTTTGACTTTCTATAACCGTTTTCATCTCGCTCCCAGGGGAAAACATACCGTCCGGGCCTGCCGGGGAACGGCCTGCCATTTCAAGGGCGCTCCCTCGATCATTGAAACCATCAAGGCCCACTTGAAATTGCCCCCCGGAAAGGAAACCACCGAGGACTTCCTCTTCAGCCTGGAAGAAGTGGCCTGCCTGGGCGCCTGCGGGATTTCCCCGGTGATGGCCATCGATGAAGAGACCTTCGGGAACCTCACTCCGGCCCGGGTGACCGAGGTCCTTTCTCGATACCAAGTCGCTGCCAAGCCTGCCGCGGGGGTTTCCGGGGGAGCCGCGGAGGGGCAATCAACAACCTAAAGTGACAGGTCACGGAGAGAGGAACGCCGGTAACGTGCATGGCGCCCCCTCCCCCAAGAGTTTAACCCTCGCGATTAAAGGAGGGAATCGGCCCGTTTTCATGAGAAAATCCCGGGAGGAATTCTCCCCTTCAGGCTGATCGAATCCTGCCGGGTTCAATCGCTCCAAGGGCTTGCCCTGAGAGAGGGACAAGCCCTTTTTCTTGCCTGCCCCAAGGAAGGATAAAGGCCTTTCTGATTTTTTACCCGACGACGCCCATACCTTCGACATGTGCGGCTGGGCCTGGGTCGAAGTCCAAAGCCCCCGGGACCGCGATTCCATCCTCCGGGCCATCAAAAACGGAAACTTCAGGATCGGATTAAAATAAGGGACCTGGTCCATTGAGCGATGAAAATTACCCATCGCTCATGGATCTCGAGTTTTCCCTTGACCCGGGCACCGATTATTCAAATAAACTCACATCCCCTTTCCCCCTGCGCAAAATCTTGGGCGTGTCTCCGGTCAGGTCGATGACGCTGGAGGGTTCCGAGACCAGAACTCCTCCGTCGATCACCAGGTCGAGGGATTTTCCCAGGTGCCGGTCGATCTCTGCCGGGTCGTAAAGGGTCTCCCCTCCGGGAAGCATGGCGCTCGTCGTGATGATGGGGTGCCCCAGTTCCCTGACCAGGGCCAGGCAGATGGGGTTGTCGGGCACCCGGATTCCGGCGGTCTTGCGCCTGGTGAGCATGATCTTGGGGACGAGCCGGGTGCCTTCCAGAACGAAGGTGTAAGGGCCGGGGAGAAGGCGCCTCATGACCTTATAAGCATAATTGGAGACCCGGCAGTAGAGGCTGATGTCCTTCAGGTCGGAGCAGATGAAGCTGAAAGGCCGGTCCTTCTCGCTTCGTTTGATGAGATAGATCTGCTCGATCGCCTTCTTGTTATAGAGGGAACACCCGAACCCGTAAACCGTATCCGTGGGATAAGCGATGGTTCCGCCGTTATTCAAAACCTCCACGACCCGTCGGATGAGTCGGGGCTGGGGGTTTTGAGGATTGATCCGTATTAACATGGGACCCTCCCGTCTCTTTCTTTTCCCCTGCCGGAGGATTCCATTTAACAATAATTTTTCCCGATTAACAAGGGCCCCCGGTTCCCGAGTTCCTGGTTGCCCGTTTCTGGTTCCTCTTTGCCCGCCAAAAACGGAAAACGAGGGTCCCGCAGCTTTTCCCGTGCCCCATTCCGACCTCGTTCCTTGAACCTTCCCACTTTCCTCTTGCTCAACCGATCTTCCCTATGTTAGTTTATAAATCAGCGGAGAATGCGGATGGGATGGGAGCTTGGAATCGCCGGTCTTTGGTCAGGTGCCCCCCCGAAACCTCCTTTTCATAATTTACATCAGCCCGGGGTTCAACAAAATGGGAAAAATCGAGGTCAACCGCGAGCGTTGCAAGGCTTGCGGCCTGTGTATTTTTGTCTGTCCGAAGAAGCTGATCGTCTTCAGCGAGAATCCCAACAGCCAGGGCTTTTACCCCGTGGAGCCAAGCCCGGATGGGGAATGCACCGGTTGCGCCCTCTGCGCCGAGGTCTGCCCGGATGTGGTGATTGAAGTTTGGAGGTAGGGATTCCCTTGGAAAAGCGTCTATTCATGAAAGGAAACGAAGCCCTGGGCTACGGAGCCATTAAGGCCGGGTGCCGGTATTATTTTGGGTACCCGATTACCCCCCAGAACGATATTCCCGAATATTTTTCCAAACACATGGCCAAGGTGGAAGGCTGCTTCATCCAGGCGGAAAGCGAAGTGGCTTCGATCAACATGATCCTGGGCGCCTCCGCCGCCGGGGCGAGGGCCATGACCTCCTCCTCCAGCCCGGGGGTCTCTCTCATGCAGGAAGGGATTTCCTATCTCGCCGGCAGCGAGCTGCCGGCGGTGATCGTGAACATCACCCGCAGCGGACCCGGCCTGGGGGGGATTTCCGCCTCCCAGGGGGACTATTTCCAAGCCACCCGGGGCGGCGGCCACGGGGATTATCGGACCATCGTTCTGGCTCCCCACTCGGTGCAGGAGATGCATGACCTGGCCATGCTGGCCTTCGACCTGGCGGACCTCTACCGAAACCCGGTGGTGATCCTGGCGGATGCGGTTTTGGGGCAGATGAACGAGACCCTGGAAGACCGGCCCTATAAGCCAATTGACCTCCCGCCCAAGAACTGGACCCTGACCGGAGCTTCCGGAAGAAAGCCTAACCTCATCAAATCCCTCTACCTCAAGGAGGGGGAGATGGAAAAACATAACTGGAAGCTCTTCGAGAAGTACCAGGGCATGAAAAAAGAAATCCGCTTCGAGGTCTCCGGGGTGGAGGATGCCCGGATGATCGTCGCCGCTTTCGGAACTTCCGCCCGGGTGGCCAAGACGGCAATCCAAATCGCCCGGTCTCAGGGGTTGAAAGTGGGCCTATTCCGGCCCATCACCCTCTTCCCCTTTCCGAGCCAGGCCCTTCTGGACCTTTCCCAGAGGACGAAAAAATTCATCTCCATCGAGATGAACACCGGCCAGATGGTGGAGGACGTAAAGCTATCCGTGGCCCGGGATGCGGACGTTCATTTCTACGGTCATCCCCCCGGCTCCCCCCCGGTCCCGGAGGAACTGTTCGAAGCCATCCAAAAAGTCTATTGAGGGAGGCTCGGAATGAGGGAGGAAAGGACCTCCTCCCTGGAAAGGTGTAAGGGATCGATATGAAGCAGGTATTTCAGAGACCCCAGTCCCTGACGGATGTCCCCTTCCATTTCTGTCCGGGTTGCCACCACGGAACGATCCATCGCCTGGTGGCCGAGGCCATCGATCATTATCAACTCCGCGAGCGGACCATCGGGGTTGCGGGAGTGGGGTGCGCGGTATTCATCTATGAATATTTTGCCATCGATGCGGCCGAAGCGCCCCACGGGCGGGCGCCGGCGGTGGCCACCGGCCTGAAGCGGGTCCTGCCCAGCCGGATCGTCTTCACCTACCAGGGGGATGGGGACCTGGCCTCCATCGGCATGTCGGAGATCGTCCACACCGCCAACCGGGGGGAGAACATAACCGTGATCTTCGTGAACAACACCGTTTACGGAATGACCGGGGGGCAGATGGCCCCCACCACCCTCCTAGGTCAGCAAACCACCACCTCGCCTTACGGAAGGGATTTCAACCAGGACGGGTATCCCATCCGGATGGCCGAAATGCTGGCCACCCTGGAAGGCACGGCCTTCTCTGCCCGGGTCGCCCTCAATACCCCGGCCAATCTCATGAAGGCCAAGAAGGCGGTTCGCCAGGCCTTCGAGATGCTGATGAACGACAGGGGTTTTACCTTCGTAGAGCTTCTCGCTTCCTGCCCCACCAACTGGGGCCTGAATCCACTGAAGGCCAATGAGCGGATCGAGAAGGAACTCATCCCCTACTTCCCCCTGGGAGTCTTCAAGGAGCGGAAAGGGAGCGACCACTTTTAGAAACGCGGAATGCAGAATGGGGAATCCGGAATTCAATTTTCATCTTTTGTCTTTTCTTCCGCACTCCGCATTCCGCATTCCGCATTCGTGAGCGGAGCGCATATGCACCAGGAAATCATCATGGGAGGGGTCGGCGGCCAGGGAATCATGGTCATCGGGAATCTTCTGGCCCACGCGGCTTTCAAGGAGAATTTCAACGTGACCTACCTTCCCATTTATGGAGTGGAGAAACGCGGCGGGCAGGCTGACTGCACCGTGGTCATTTCCTCCGAGGAAATCGGGTCTCCGGTCGTGGGTTCCCCCAAATCCTGCATCCTCATGAGCCGGGCGTCCCTGCTCAAGTACGCCCCTCGGATCAAACCCCACGGGTTCCTTCTTCTGAATAGCTCTTTGATGGATCCCCGGGAGGTGCCCCGCAACGACCTGGATCTCCTCCCGGTTCCAGCCAACGACCTGGCCCAGGAGCTGAAGAACGACCGGCTGGCAAACATGATCATGATCGGCGCCTTCGTCGAGAGAACCCGCGTAGTAGGCCTGGAAACCCTGATCTCCACCCTACCCCTGATTTTCGAGGAACGTCACCACGCCCTGATCCCGGCCAACACCGAGGCCATTCGCAAGGGAGCCGAATACGCCTGGATCCAGCTGTCCAAATATCCCGGCAAGCCTAAAGCCCCCAAGGAGTAAGCCGATGGAAGAGGAGAAAAAGTTCCAAGAGCTTCGAGTGGGAGAAAAGATCCGCCAGCTCAGGGAGGAGAAGGGGCTCTCCCTGCAGGATATGGCCAACCGCACGGGATACTCCTCCGCCCTTCTATCGCAGGTGGAAAATCATTTCATCTCGCCCCCCCTGGGAGGGTTGATCAAGATCGCCAAGGCGCTCGAGGTCAAGGTCGGGACTTTTTTCGGGGATGAGCCCCGGGAGTCCTATGCCATCGTCCGCAAGGACGAACGCAAGCATATTTCCCGGTTTGCCTCCAAGGAAGGGGTCAGCTACGGGTATTCCTACGAGAGCCTGGGCTTCGACAAGAAGGACCGGCAGATGGAGCCATTCCTGGTCACCCTGGAGCCCGCCACGGTGAAGAGCGAAAAACTGTCCTCCCACGACGGGGAGGAATTCATTTTTGTCCTGGAAGGAGAGATGGAGGCCATCCTGGGGGACCATAAGGACGTTCTCCATCCGGGGGACTGCATCTATTACGATTCCACCATTCCCCATAAGGTCCAGTGCCACCGGGAAACTCCCACCAAAATCCTGGCCGTCCTCTGGACCCCCTAGGGATGGAGGGCCAAAACATGGCCATTTTAACTTCCAAACAGGCTGAACAAGAAGCGGTTCTCACCGCCGCGCGGCTGATCATGGCCGCCGTCACCACCTCCCCCAAAACCCGGGGGGTCAGCAGCATCTCCTCGGTCCTGATTCAGGGGGAAGAAAAGGATCGGCTGGCCTTGGCGATGGAGGAGCAGTTTTCCAAAAAGGGAAGGCGCCTGGAATCCTTCCCCCGGGATGCCCAAAACATCCGGCGGTCTGCGGCGGCGCTGCTCATCGGGGTCAAGGGAACCCTGCCCAAGAAGCCCGAAAACCCGTTGAATTGCGGGGCCTGCGGCTATTCCAGTTGCGCCCAATTCATCCGTGCGGAGAAAAAACGGGGCGAGGATTTCACCGGACCCCTCTGTGCCTTCCAGGTAATGGACCTGGGCATCGCTCTGGGCGTGGCCGCGAAGATGGCCGCCGAATTCAACATCGACAACCGGATCCTGTACACCGCCGGGGCTGCGGCCATGACCTTGGGCCTCCTGGAAGCCGACATGATCGTCGTGCTTCCTCTTTCCATCAGCGAGAAAAATATCTTCTTCGATCGGAAATAGGTTTAACTGGTTTCGAGTTCCAAGTTTCAGGTTGCGAGTGAAAAACCGGAGTCTTTGGAATAGGCCTTGACTCGAAACTTGGAGCCTGAAACCCGAAACGGGTTTTCATGAATCTCCAAGACCACATCCTGAAATCGGCGCAGCCTTACCTCGCTCCCAACGGGAAGAAGATTGCCGCCATCTCCCTCCGGGACCGGGATTCCCTGGCTTCGTCTTTCGGGGTCTCCAAGAAAGCCGTGGAAATCGCGGCCCTGGACCGGGACGTCTGGCCCCAGCGTTATATGCGCAACATGGGGTCCCTGGGGGTCTCGGGCCAGAAGAAGCTCCTCCAGTCCAGAGCGCTTTTGATCGGGGCCGGCGGGCTGGGAGGAACGATCGCCACCCTCCTCGCCCGCATGGGTTTGGGCGGCCTGATCCTTGCCGACGGCGATTCCTTCAGCGAGGACAACCTCAACCGCCAGGCCCTCTCTTTCGAACCCAACGTGGGAACCCAAAAGGTCCGGGCCGCCCGGATGGAAATAGCCCGGATCAACGCGGCCACGGAGGTGGAAATTTTTGAAGGGTTCGTAGCCGATGAGGAACTTTTTCGCCTGATCCAGGGGGTTCAAGTGGCCATAGACGGGTTGGACAACATGCCTTCGCGTTTCCGGCTGGAAAAAGCCGCCAAGGCCCAGGGGGTGCCCCTGGTGCATGGGGCGGTAGCCGGCTTTACCGGGCAGTTGACCACCATCTACCCGGAAGATATCGGGTTCCGCGCCTTCTACGGGGACCCTGGCAATCTCCCCGAAAAAGGGATCGAATTGGAACTGGGAAACCTGGCCGGGATCGTTTCCACCGTCGCCTCCCTCCAGGTGCAGGAAGTGATCAAGGTTCTCACCGGTATTGGCCGCCCGCTGCGCAACCGCCTCCTCTTCCTCGACTCCCTGAACGGCGTCTCGGAAACGATCTCCCTGAAATAGGATCCATCCAGGTACCTGTTTTCCGTCCCTTAGGCCTCATTTAGCCAAACTTTTTGGTACGGAGAAGAATGGGTTTTACGTGCCCGGTGTAGGGGCGATTCATGAATTGCCCTTACGGTTTGAGATTTCGGCTGCGGGTCCCGAGCGTCTCAAAGGCGGAGGATGGGGGGATTTTTTGTCATTGAATTTCCCGCTTCCCTCTTCCAATAATAAATATCGGGGTTGAGATACGTCCCCCAAATTGCCCCTTCTCCTTGACCCACGGAGGATCCATGGGCTGGACCCATAAAAAAAGAATGCTGGCCACGATACGCGGGGAAATGCCCGACCGAATCCCTTATGCCCCCCGTCTGGATTTATGGTTTGCCGCCAATAAGAATCGCGGGACCCTCCCCGCTCCCTATCGCGCTTTCGAGCACTACGACCAGGTCTCCCGCGATCAGGGGTGGGGAATTGCCAAAGTGGTCCTGGATTATCAGCATTACGGAGAAGACGGCATCCTGGACAGGGCCCTGGGCGTGTATCGCATCCCCGCTCAAAGCTATTATGTCCATCTTCCCCCGGAGGTGGAACGCCGGGTAAATAAGGTAGGCGAGCGGTTCCACCTGGAATATGTCACGCCGCAAGGCACGGTCCGGGCAGGGTTTGTGTATTCGGAGGAGATGCGCCGCTCGGGGGTGACCATTCCCTGGATTTTCGAACACGCCCTCAAAGGTCCGAAGGACTATGAGCCTTTGGCCTATATCTTTGAAAATCTGGCGGTTGAACCGGCGCCCGAGCTTTTCCGCCAGTGGACGGCCCCCCTGGGCGAAGACGGCTATGCGGTGGCTTATGCCCTGACCGCGGGATCCCCCATGCATCACATCATGAAGATCCTCACCGATGCCACGGATTTTTACTACCATTACAGGGACCACGGAAAAAAGATGCAGGCCCTTGCGGAAAGCATCGGGGTCTTCTACCGCCGGGTATTGAAGGTGGTGGCCGAGGGGCCGGGAGAGATCGCCCTGGTGGGTGCCAACTTCGACGATACGATTACCTATCCTCCTTTCTTCCGCGATCACGTGCTCCCCTTTCTCCAGGAAGCTTCGCAGGTCCTGCACGCCAGGGGCAAGTTGATGCTGTGCCACACCGACGGGGAGAATAAAGGGCTAATGGAATACCTGTTCGAGAGCGGCATGGACATTGCCGACTCAGTATGTCCCGCCCCCATGACCAAGGTTACCCTGGCCGAGTATTACGGCCGGTGGGGAAAGAGGATCACCATCCAGGGGGGCATTCCCTCCAACCTGCTGCTGGCCGAGGCCACGACCGACCAGGATTTCGAAAATTATCTCGACCGCCTTTTCCAATCGGTGGCCCCGGGGAATCGGCTCATTCTGGGGGTGGCCGACACCGTGCCCCCGGATGCCCGATTCGACCGGCTCCGCCGCATTGCCGAACGGGTGGAAAAAGAAGGCCGGCTGCCCCTGGAGGCCGGGGGGGGCCGCCCGGTGACCGCCGGGGCGATCCAGGAAGCACCCCTGCCGGGAAAGATAGATACCGTGGAGGACGCTCGTTTCAAGGTCCTCAAGCAGGACCTCTACGACGGTCTGGACGGGGAAATCCAGGGGCACATCCAGGAGCTTCTCGACCGGAGCATTCACCCTCAGGATATTCTCAACCGGGGCCTGCTAGCCGCCATGGAGAGCATCGGCCAGGAGTTCAAAGACGGCCGGCTGTTCGTGCCCGAAGTCCTCCTGGCGGCGAGGGCCATGAACGCAGCCCTTGCCGTCCTGGGACCCCATCTATCCGCCTCGGGCCGGCAAGCCCGCGGCAAAGCGCTCATCGGAACCGTCCAGGGGGACCTGCACGACATCGGGAAAAACATGGTCATCATCATGCTGCGTGGAGTGGGATTCGACGTCGTGGACTTGGGGATTAACGTCCCCGCCGGGGATTTCGTGAGAAAGGTGGCCGAAGAGAAACCCCATATTCTGGGGTTGTCCGCTCTTCTCACCACTACAATGCCCCAGATGAAAAAGGTCATCGAAGGGCTGGTCCAAGCAGGCCTCCGGGAAGGGGTGAAGGTCATGGTGGGAGGCGCCCCCGTCAGCCCAACCTTCGCCCGTCAAATCGGCGCCGATGGATACGCGGCCGATGCCGGGGAGGCCGTGGAAGTGGCAAAGAAGCTGGTTGCTGGTTGCTCGTTACTGGTTGCTGGGTAAAGATAAAAACCAGGAAACAGCAACAGGCAACCCGCAACGAAATTTTTTGGAGGTTCTTAAATGATGATGAAAGGCCTGGTTTCCCACCCCAACGGAGACCTTACTTTAAGCGAAGTGCCGGTGCCGAAAATCGGAAAAAACGTCTATACGCCGAGGGATGTGCTGCTGGAGGTTCGATACTGCGGGGTCTGCGGCAGCGATATTCATCGGTGGAAGGCGGATAAGACGGGGGTTAAGTTTCCCCCCCGGAAGGTCGTTTCCGGCCATGAAATCGTGGGAGTGGTTCGGGAGGTGGGGCCGAAGGTGACCCGGGTTAAGCCCGGGGACCGGGTGGTCTGCGAGATCGTGACCTTCTACTGCGGCCATTGCCCGGCCTGCCGGGAAGGAAGGTACAACATCTGCAACACCCTTTCGCCCATGGAAGGAAGGGCCCACTTCATGACCGGGGGCGGCTTCGCCAAATATACCGTCTGGCCGGAGCAGCAGCTTCACAAATTGCCCGACAGCGTGGGAGACCTCGAAGGCGTCCTGATGGAGCCCACCGCCGGCTCGGTTCACAGCATCATCACCCGTATGGGGGTCAAGGCCGGGCAGTCTGTGGCCATTCTGGGGCCCGGCGCCCGGGGCATCCTGATGATGCAGGTCTGCCGGGCCATCGGGGCCGGTCCGATCTACGTGTCGGGATTAGACCGGGATGTCCCGGTTCGTTTGCCCATGGCCAAAATGCTGGGCGCCGATGAAGTCATCAACGTGGAAAAGCAAGACCTGCGTGCCCGGATCGGGAAACTCACCAAAGGGGTCGGCGTCGATGTGGTCCTGGAGAATACGGGGTCCGTGGAGCCCATCGATGAGTCGCTCGACATCGTGCGCAAGGGCGGGAAAGTTCTTTGGGCTGGCGGGGGAATTCGGGGGGGGATCATAGCCCCGGTGGATACCTATAAAATCATCGTAAAGGAGATCGATGTCATCGGCGAGATTTCCCAGGTGCCCTACGACTGGCACACGGCGATTTTCCTGGCCGCGACACACCGGGTCCACCTCAAGCCTTTGGTGACCCATCAGTACGGCCTGGATCGCTGGGAAGAAGCCTTCGACTTGGCCGCCACCAGCAACGAATGCCTTCGGGTGGCGATCAGGCCTTGATTCTTGCAACCGCGCAGCGAGCGGAGGACTTGGCCAAAATGGAAATTCAATTTCCCGGGCTCGACCAGCTCTCCGAGGTCTACGCCGACCTGGACCGACAGGTGAGCGGATTTAAAAGACGGGCCGGAATCGAATGTCTCCGAAGGTGCACCTATTGCTGCGCCACGGCAAAATTCGTGGAAGCCTCCATTTTCGAGATGCTTCCGCTCAGCTTGCACCTCTGGCAGGAGGGCCGAGCGGAAGCGCTTTGGAAAAATCTGGAGGGAATTCATCCGGAGGAACCCTGCGTCCTGTTGCAGGCGAACCCGCCCGAAGGTCTTTCCGGGGGATGCAGTTATTATCGCTTTCGGCCGCTCGTCTGCCGTCTCTTCGGATTTGCTGCCACATTGGATAAGCACGGCAACCCGCGCGTTGGGATTTGCAGGCCCCTGAAGGAAATGGATAAGCACATGTCCGACCGGATCGATGAAAGGGTCCGGGGGGGACTTCCTGTTCCCCTCATGCCCGACTTTTCCCGCCGAGTGGCCTTTCTCCATCCTCATTTCGGGCAGGAGAAGTATCCCATTAATTTGGCCCTTCGGGAGGCGCTGGAAATAGTCGGTCGAAGGATTCATTTTCTCAACTCGAAAAGGAGGGATAGATGATCATCGCCAGGTCCAGCGAAGCCAAAGGTTTCTTGACCCCTCCGCCCCACCGGCGGGAGTTGAAGGTTTTGCTCTCTCCCAGCATTCAGGCCGGCGTGGAGGGCCTTGCCGTCGGAATGACCATCCTCCCCCCCGGGGAATCCAGCAGCTTTCATGCCCATGAAAAAGAGTGTGAAACCTGGATCATCGTCTCCGGCCGGGGGGAAGTTCGGGTGGGAGACGAACATCAGCCCGTGGAGCCCGAGACGGTAATTTTTCTGAAGCCCCGCATCCCCCATCAAATCACCAACACCGGCCAGGTTCCTCTTCGCATGTTCTGGGTTTACACCCCGCCCGGGGGGGAGGAAAGCATTCTGGACGGCAAAATGATATAAGGAAAGGTTTTCTGCCCCGGAGAATTGATTAAAATCATATAAGGGTCGATTTTTCTGTGCATAATTGTCCTTAAGGCCTTCCCCTCGATCACACAATATGGAAAAGAATCCAATAAAACATGAATGAAATTCGTGCCGGTTTTCCGGCATTAAGTTTGCTATCCCGATTGGCGGGGCGGGCGAAAGGAACCAGCGGTTCGCGAAAGGGGAGAAACGGGAAGGACCATGCCCACGAATTTTCCTTGGAAGAAGAATTTTAATAACCTGGGAAAGAAAGAGGGAAGAAAGCATCGAAGGGCTGATTTATCACTCCCCGTCGAATACCGGGGGAATAACCCGAAGTCCCTTCGCCTGGGATACACTTCCAATCTTAGCCCCAACGGGGTTATGGTAACCCTTCGCGAGAGGTTACGGATCGGCCAAAAAATCAACCTTTCCATTTTCCTTTCCCTGGGCAAAGAGGTCGAAGCCATCAGGGTCAATTCCCGGGTCGTTTGGGTTCACGGCGCCGATAAGGAAGGTACGTTCTTTTCGGGAATGAAATTCATCGACCTATCCCCCGAAGATCGGGAAAAACTGAGAGAATTCTTCGAGGAATATTAGCCGCAGAATTTTTTCCTTCACTTACCTTCCCATGCCTCCCATTCCGAATTTCCTTTTTCCTGTCTTTCATTCCGCATTCCGCTCTCCTTATTCCGCGTTCTGCGTTCCGCGTTCCGCATTCCGCATTCGTATCACCCTACCGCCAGGGCAACCACCCCGGCCACGATTGCCGCTGCCGCAGGGAGCCTGCGTCCGGCATCTCCCTCCGCAAGCAGCCGTGACCCCATGACCGCACCGATCAAAATGCTCACCTCCCGCGCCGGGGCGATGTAGCTCACCGGCGCGGTGATCAGCGCCGTGAGAACCATGATGTAAGAAAGCGGGCAGAGAATCGCCACGCCGATCGCTTCCTTCCGGTGGATTTTCCACTCTCTCTGCACTTCCACCCACCTTCGGAGGGCCACCGGCCCGAGCATGAAAACCCGGGCCAGGGTGGTGCAGTAGTCCTGAAGCAAAGGCGGAATGAGCAGGGTGCTGACCGCATATTTATCCCACAGGGTATAGGCCGCAATCAGCGTCCCGGTTAAGAGGCCATACCCCACCCCCCACTTCCGGCTTCGCTTTGAACTCCCCGCCGTTCCGGCAAGAAAAAAGACACCGCCCGCCACTAATAGTGCACCCCCCATGGCCAACGGAGTAGGCCTTTCTCCCAGGATCAGAATCGCGGTGAAGGCGGAGAGGGTCGGCCCGGTCCCACGGGCCAGGGGATAGACTAGGGATAGGTCCCCCACCCGGTACCCCCGCTGGAGGACGAGAAAATAGGCCAGATGGATAAGGGCGCTCCCGACCATGAAGACAATCTGGATGGGGCCGAGGTGAGGCTTTTGCCAGATATAAATAAGAACGGCCAGGGGGGCGTATATAAGGGAAGAAAGGCTGGCAAAGAGCCAGACGAAAGCGGCCCCGCCCTCCCCGGCACGTTTGGCCAGAAAGTTCCAGCCGGCATGGATGAAGGCGGCGGAGAGAACCAGGGCCAGAGCAAAAGCGGTCATGACACCCTCCCGGAAATAAAAAAGGATAGGGAAGAGACAAAAAACGCGTCTCAACCTATCCCCTCTGGCCTTTTATTCCCCAAGGTGCATGCCGCTATGGGCTTTGCGTAGCGCTCGGTCCAGACCGGATGTCAATCCGCGGAACCCTAGCTACCCGTCGGTTGATAATTGAATATACTATCCTCCTTTTTCCTCCGTCAAGGCCCGTTTCGCTCCGGCTTCGTCCGGTATTCTTTATCTATTCTCTATCCGGATAAAATAAACCTTGTCACTAAAAATCTGTTCCGGCACGAGCAGCTTCGCCCAGTTCATGATCGATTGATGGGTGATCCTCTCTTTTTCCTTCCGTCTTTCGGGGAGAACACCGATCAATCGGTCTTCCCCTCCGGGGATCCGCCGGTAAAATTCGTACACAACCATTTTTTGTTCCCCCCGTTTTATCTGGTTCCGCTATTCTATTTTTTCTCCGCTTCCTTCACCGCCACTTGCGGTCAAAGATTCGTCCAATCAAAATCACCTCTCACAAAAAGCGATCTAATATCAGGGCCTTATTTCCACTTGCCCAATTTTATTGTTCAGCACGATCCCGCTTATTAAATAATCTTCAGCAAGATAAATGCCAATTTGATAACTAATTGATATTAATAAATATTTATAATAAATGGGGGTATCTGGCTGGGTTTCTTCTGTAAAAGTTTCTTACTTCGTGGCAGGCTCGAAAAGGGGGGTTTAGTAAAAAAGCTTTTTAATTCAATTCATTATAACCGATTTTTCCAGCGTAAAGGCCATTTGCTCCATATACACTTTTTACTATACACTTTTTACATTTATCTTTTAATCTCAAAAGGTTTCCAGGTTTTCGACGCTACATACCGAAAAAAAGGCCACCCCTTTCCCTCTCAAAAATCTTTTTTTCCGGAGAAAAGCGGTCATCGAATCCGGTCAGTTGGGAGGGATTCTGGAATCATGCCCGCGCAGGAACAATCATCCCTTTTTTTAACTCCGTTCTGCAAAAGGAACGATTCCAGGACTTCATAAGGTTGAGCTCCGACTATTGCCCGGTGACCCAGGACAAAGGTTGGAACCGCGGTGATTCCATTTCGCATGGAAAGTTTCCAATCCTCGTCCACCGCCTCCTTAAAGCTCCTCGATTCTAGCACCTTTTGGGCTTCTTTCGAGGAAAGCCCAACCGTATGGGCCAGTCCGAGCAGGACGTCCATTTTGGCGATATTCTTTCCACCCACAAAATAAGCCCGAAAGACCGCATCGTGGAATTCGTCCCCTTTGCCTTTCTGCTCCGCCCACTTGCCCATTTCCTGAGCCAGGCGGCTGTTAAAGGTCATCTTCCGCGTTCCCCAGGGCAGACCCTCCGCATCGGCGACACTTTTCAGACGCGCCAGCATGGCCGGAATATCCATGTTTCTCACGGCAAACAGCTCCTCCAGGGTGCGCCCTTCCTCGGGAGTCTCCGGATGCAGAGGAAAAGCCCTCCACTGAACTTCAATTTCGAAGTTCTGCTTCAATTTTTCAATACGCCCGGTACTGAAATAACACCAGGGTCATATGTAATCCGAAAAAACCTCCAATTTCTTGGCCGTGCTCATATCGCTCTTTTCCCCTCTTTTCCTTTTTAAACCCCGGTCTTTTTTATTATATGCCAATACGCCTGGATTCACCAGGAATGGATGGGGAGAAAGATGCTTCTCTTTGCGGGGTAAGGAGGTCGGGATGGAATTGGGAACAGACAAGTTTTCGATTCACAGCTGGATTCAATAAAAGCTTGACAAGGGTTTTTGGCTTCCCTAATCTGACTGTAGAGTGTCAGGATTCATGAAACCATTCGCAAAGGGACATTGGCTCGGAAGGGTTCTTTTTGCTTATTTGATTGCAGCGGCATTTCCCGCCGCAGGCCAGACCGATCTGCCGGGCCTGATCAAAAGGATCGAACCCTCCATCGTGGTGATTATGACCTTCGATCGGGAGGGAAAGCGGATGGGGCAGGGAACGGGCTTCTTCATCTCCAAGAACGGCGAGGTGATCTCCAACTATCACGTTCTTCAGGGAGCCAGCCGCTCCAGGGTCAAGCTTTTGAGCGGAGAGGAATATGCGGTCAAAGAGGTTGTGGCCGAGGATCCCGAGGGAGACCTGGTAAGGATTTCCGTGGACATTCCCGCAGAAAAAGTTGCCCCCCTTTCCATCAGTTCTCTGACTCCCCAGGTGGGGGAGAAGGTGGTGGTCATCGGGACCCCGCTGGGATTGGACCAGACCGTTTCCGACGGAATCGTTTCGGCGATCCGGGAAATTCCCGGGTTCGGAAAGATCCTCCAGATGACCGCCCCCATATCCCCCGGCTCCAGCGGAAGCCCGGTGTTCAACATGAAAGGCGAAGTTTTGGGAATCGCCACTTTTCTCCTTATTGCCGGGCAGAATCTTAATTTCGCGGTACCGGGGGAAAGAATCGCCAGGATGGTCGCCGGCTCTGGAAAAAGCCTGGCGGAAAGAGAAGAAACCAGGAAGAAAGCGGCCACCGAGGGGGCGAACGAGCTCTATGCCGCCGGCCTCCGTTACCTGTGGGCGGGAAAATACGAAATGGCCATCTCCCATTTCATGGAAACGGTTAAAAGAGACCCCGAACACGGCCGGGCTTTTTTCCAGCTTGGATACTGCCTGAGCCGGTTGGGGAAAAACGAGGAAGCGAT
Organism: Syntrophaceae bacterium; assembly: GCA_013388675.1. Taxonomy (GTDB): domain Bacteria; phylum Desulfobacterota; class SM23-61; order SM23-61; family SM23-61; genus SM23-61. The sequence goes on from JACAEW010000236.1 coordinate 22,136, forward strand.
CGGCCCTTACCTGAAAGCCCGGGAGCTTCTCCCGAAAGACCCCGCGGTTTACAGCAACTTATGCGGGGTCCTGGGGCAGACAAACCGCTACGGAGAGGCCGAAGAAGCCTGCAAACAGGCCCTGCAGCTTTCCCCCAACCTGGCGGAAGGCCACAACAACCTGGCCTGGGTTTATCACCGGCAGGGACGCTATGCCGAGGCCGTTGAGTCCGGTAAACAGGCCATCCGCCTCCAGCCCGACTTTTCCGAAGCGCACTACAACCTGGGAAACGGTTATGCGGCTCTGAAAAAATACGATCAGGCGGCGGAGGCCTACAAACAGGCTATCCGGCTGGAGTATGATTATGCCGAAGCCCACCTGAACCTGGGGGCCGCCTACCACCGGATGGGCCGGTACGAAGAGGCCATCGATTCTTACAAACGGGCCCTCCTGATAAAACCCCTCCTCCCCGAGGGGCATTTAAATTTGGGGATGACCTATTTAAAATTGGGGGACAAGGGATCGGCCATCGAGGAGTATAAAATTCTGAAAGACATCAATAAAGAAATGGCCAATCAGTTGTTTGACTTGATATATGAATAAAATGGTTGCTCGCTGCCGGTAACTCGTTCCTAGTTCCTTGTTTTTCGCTTTTGACAAGAAACGATTATAACAGGAGAAAAGAAATGAAAGCCCTCATCCTGGCAATTCTGGCTATCCTTCTCCTCTACGGAAAGGCGTCTACGGCGGAGGCGCCCATCAGCGAGGCCACCGAGGCCTGCCTGGGCTGCCATGCCCTTTCCACCCCGGGGATCGTGGCGGATTGGAAGAACAGCCGTCATTCCAAGGTTACTCCCAAGGAAGCGCTGACCAAGCCTCCGCTGGAACGGAGAGTCTCCGCGGAGAAGATCGACGAAACTCTGGGCAAAACCGTGGTGGGCTGCGCCGAATGCCATACCCTCAACCCGGGCAAACACCCGGATTCCTTCGAACACGGCGGGGCCGAAGTCCACGTGGTGGTCAGCCCTCAGGACTGCGCCGTCTGCCACCCCGTGGAGAAGGCCCAGTACGACGAGAACCTCATGTCCAGGGCCCACGGGAACCTGGTTAAAAACCCTGTCTATTTGAACCTGGCCGATTCGGTGAACGGCATCCAGAAGTTCGACAAGATGCGCACCACTCTTCAGTCCCCCGACGAGCAAACCAACGCCGATTCCTGTCTCTTCTGCCACGGGACGGAGGTGAAGGTGAAGGGTCTGCGTAAACGGGATACGAGCCAGGGGGAGATGGAATTCCCCATCCTCTCCAACTGGCCCAACCAGGGCACGGGGCGCGTGAATCCCGATGGTACGCTAGGGGCTTGCACGCCCTGCCATACCCGCCACGGCTTCTCCATCGAGATGGCCCGCAAGCCCTACACCTGTTCCACCTGCCACAAGGGGCCGGACGTGCCGGCCTACAAGGTGTATGAGGTGAGCAAACACGGCAATCTTTTCTCCTCTCACCAAAAAAACTGGGACTTCAACAAGGTTCCCTGGACTGTGGGAAAGGACTACACCGCCCCCACCTGCGCCGCCTGTCACGTCAGCCTGGTGGTCAATGAGGCTGGAGACGTAATCGCCGGGCGGAGCCACAAGATGAGCGACCGGCTTCCCTGGCGGCTCATGGGGTTGATTTACTCCCACCCCTATCCCAAGTCGCCCGACACCTCGATCATCCGTAACAGGGCCGGCCTCCCCCTGCCTACCGAGCTCACCGGGGAGCCCGTTTCCCAATACCTGATCGATTCCCAGGAAATGGAGAAAAGGCTGAAGACCCTGCAGAACATCTGCCTGACCTGCCACAGTTCGGAGTGGACCGAGAACCACTTCAAGAAGCTGGAGAACACCATCCGCACCACCAACGAAATGACCCTGACGGCGACCAAGATCGTTTCCACGGCGTGGGAAAAAGGGGTGGCAAAGGGCCTGGCCCAGAAGGACAGTCCCTTCAACGAGTACATCGAGAAGAAGTGGGGTGAACAGTGGCTCTTCTACGCCAACTCCACCCGCTTCGCCTCGGCCATGGCAGGGGCCGATTACGGGGTATTTGCCGAAGGAAGGTGGTATTTATCGAAGAATATCCAGGAGATGCTGGATCATCTGCATTTTCTTATAAAACAGAAAAGGTGATAGGCAAAAGGTTTCAGGTTAGGGGCCAAAGAGCAATAGGATTTCCCCTAACCTCTTACCTCTCACCCCCTACCTTTCTTAAAGTTCCGGAAACCCGGAAGGGATCACGCACACAAAGACAAAAGGCTCTTCTCCGGTATTTTTGAGTTGGTGCTCCTCTTTTCCGGGAATGAAAACCACGCTCCCGGCGGAAAGGGGGGTCCACTTCCCGTCCCGGAGGATCGCTCCATTGCCGGAATGAACGAAAACCTCATGCTCCCATTCATGGGCATGCTTTCCGGTCATTCCTCCCCGGCCGATTTCGAAAACCCGCATGCAGAAATTATTGGCCCCGTCGGCCTGCCCGATGACCACCCGGCCGGTGGCATTCTTAGCCTGTTCACTGGGGTACCTCTTCGGCTCCACCTCCGAATAATGGATGATCTTCATTTTTCCCCCGCCGCACTTTATTGAAATATATTCGATCTTAGGCAACCGGAGCCGGAAAATCAATATAAATACGCGGTAGCCTACAGATCCGGGATCGATTATTTTCAGCCTCGGGGATTCTTGCTTTCCAAGCTGGATGGCCACTTGGCATGCCGAAAAAGATTTCAAATGCGTTCGATCGGCAAAGTTTCAAGGGTCGGGCGAGGAAAGGAGGTGATGGACGAGAGTAACCCGAGCTAGATGGATCAACGAAACCTTTGCAGTAACTCAAAATGAACACGGAGGGAAACCAATGAGCAAGAAGATCGAAGTCGAGACGGCGCAGGCATTTGGAAGGACCTTCGTGAAAGGAAATATTCCGGAAATTCATCCGGTGCGGTGCCTGCGTGGGCCTCTGTCCGGAAGTTTTCGAGCTCAGGGAAGATAAAGCCTGGGTGATGGGTCCGGAGAAATGCGTAACCTGCAATTGCCGGGAGGCGGTGGAATCCTGCCCGGGGGATGCGATTCGTTTAAATTGAGAAACACAGCTTTCACCCCGGGAAGACAGAGTCCCCCGGGATTTAGGCGGCCAGGACCAGGGAAGCCAGGACCCGCATTTTCTTACCGCCCTTGCCTCTTTCCTCTGGATCCTGGGGCGATGCTGGAGCAATCAGCCCCTGGCTATGCAGGCCTTGATTCTTTTCCTGGACTTTTTTTTCAGCCACCGAAAAACATAGCCGCCGGCCCATCGGCCAGCCGCTCGCGGGAGTTGCCCCGGCTTGCGAAATCGACCGGGCAAAATTGATGGCCGCCCGAAAGCCCGAGCATATCCGCCCCATGGGCCCCCAGGGGCAAAAAATTCGGGCGGATCGGGGAAATCGCCGCCGATTTCTTGCTTCCTGCCTACCCGGACACCTCTTGAATCTCTCCCAGGTTGAGTCCTCGCCCGATCTCCGATTGGATATCCGAGGAAAATATATTAGAATGACGGTGAAAGGTTGCGGCGATTCATTTCGAGAGGGATCGATCACCCCGGAAAGGAGCGGGAAAGGTGTCCCAAATTGTGGTCGTTCGGAGTTCCCAGGGAATCATCTTGGCGGCTGAGAACCGGGCCGTCCAGTTGAACGAAAGAGAAGAAGAGGTCTCGTTGGAAGTGAAACGCCTTCTTCCCCTGTCATCTCAAAGCGCGCTTCTGACTGCGGGGGCTCCTGAGGGGATCGATATGGCCAACTCCTTGAAGAATTTCGTCCAGGGGGAGGGATTGCAGGATGTGCAGGATCTATATGGGGCTGCCCTGGCATATCTGTCCACCGAATATGAGCGGTTTATGCGCAAAAAATGTGAAATCTTGCCCATCGATCCCATTCATTACGTCTCCTTTATTCTGGCGGGAAGGACCGGCAGGGATGCAGAAAGACCCTTTCGCCTTTACTACCTGTGGACCAAAAAGAAACTCCCCCAGCTCGATGGAGAAGAGATTTCCAGCGCTTTTTCTGTACCGAGAAGGATGGTGCTGGAATATCAATTGAACAAGTTGAGCAAAAGGGATGCTTCACTCGAGGATATTCTGGATGCCGTAAAAGGAGGGGTCGAAAAACTGAGGGCCCAGGGAGAAATAAAGGCGCCTTTTTCTTGGGCCAAAATCACCCCGCAAGGATTTCAGGAGTTTCGGGTTTGAAGGACCTTCCTTTAATGGATTCTGCCAAGGGCATCAAGACCCAAATATCCGGGACGGCCTTGGAGCAATTGGATTCCGATGACGTTCCGAATCGCTACTCCATCCGGGTCAGGGGTGAAGAGCGGGTCCTGGTCTGCAGTGAGTCCCCCACCATTTCCGTCCGCGTTGAACGGGGATTGAGCGTATCGGCGGGCGCTACGCTCAAGGCCCCTTCGGGAACCATCTACCTCGATGGCGCAGCCCAAGGAGGTCCTTTTCTCAATACCGGCAAGGATATCCTAAACCTTGACCATCACGAGGGTTGCGTGCGCGCCTTCACCGTCGCCACCTGCGAGCAGGCCATGATCGTGGTCCGCAGGGGGCTGGACCTCCAAAGGCGGGACTGGGTCATCTGGACGAACGAGCCTGACCTGGACACCGTCCTCGCCATCTGGGTCCTGTTGAACCACCTAAAATTGAATGACCCGGACCCGGAAATCCGCACGAGGCTTATGCCCCTGGTGCGGCTGGAAGGCGCGATCGACGCCCACGGCCTGGAGATGCAGGAGCTCTGCGGCTTCCCTCCCGAGGTTCAGACCTCCACGTTTGAAAAGCTGGAGACACTGCGGAGCAGAGAGGTCGAGCTGAAGAAAGAGGGAAGATGGCGGGAGATCGATTTTCTGGAATACACGGCCGATATCCTGCGGGCCATCGACGCGATGATCTTTTCCCCGCATCATTTCGAGGAAGCGGTCAATGTGGAGGAGCTGGCCCGCGCAGAGATCGGCGACAACCACCTGGCGATCGTCTGCCGGAGCGGCATGGGAATCTATGAGCTGGAACCCCACCTGCGCCGGCTCCATGGCAAACGCCTCGGAGTCATCATCCTGCAGAAAGGCCCCCATACCTATACGTTGCGCCAGGTCAACCCGTTCTTGCCGGCGACCCACTTCGGTTTCCGCAAGATAACCCTTGAAAGGCCGCTCCGCCTGAACTTCCAGGCCAGTCCTGAACGCATCGGGCGGATCGAAGAAGAAAGGGGATTCCAAGCCCTTGCGCAATCGAAAAAGAAGGGGGCCGCAGGAGCCAAAGAGCAAGCGGAATAGTGCGCCCAGCAAGAAGAAATTCGAATAATCCTGCGCAAGCTGCCCACCGATCTCTATCGGGACCGGGCTGAATTCGAGGCCGTACTCGAAGGAGCGGCAAAAAAGGCAGCACTCAAGCTCTCCGCACCCGTTACCAAGGCCATCCTCTCCGCCCTTTCTGAGCGAGATGAAACAGCGGCGATTTGCCGCGACAAGGAAGGGAATCCCGAACCCGACCCGGAACTGCGGGACACCGAAAGTGTGCCCCTTTCCGAGAGCGTCGAGACGTTCTTTGAGCGGGAAGTCAAACCCCAAGTACCCGATGCCTGGATCGATACGGATAAGCGGGACGAAAAGGACGGCAAGGTCGGCATCGTGGGCTACGAAATCAACTTCAATCGCTACTTAACCCGATACACCCCGCCGCGCCCTTTGGAGGAGATCGAAGCGGACATCCGAGCCGTCGAACAGGATATCATCCGTATGCTGGCCGAAGTGACGGGGAACCCATCAGAATCCCGTTGATTTTTTCCAGGACCTGGTTTGTAGGTGTGGCTTTTGGAGAACCGCTTTTCGAAGACCTTGACTTTCTTCTATAGGCATGTTACATATCCTTGACATTTATTGATGGAATGCGAGGAAATGTGACAACTTCATCCCCTGCAGAAAAGGCGCA
>JACAEW010000168.1 GCA_013388675.1 Syntrophaceae bacterium
GCATTTACCCAGGATTTCGCCCAGGGCCTTCCGGCCTTCTCCCAGTGGTATTTTGAAAAGATTTTTGACCTCCTGCCCCCTTGCGGTAATGACCCTTTAATTGGTTGATGTTTCATTGAGTCCATGATATGCTATCTTCCAATAATCATGGAGGGTATGCATATGGGACTCCGAGGACCGAAGTCGAGATTCGACGACGCTGCATGTCCCAATGAACGATGTCGGAATTATAACCAGACTGGGACAGGTTCCATTGCCTCCAACGGAAGTTACTCTACCCAAAATGGTAAGGTTCATAAATTTATCTGCCGCGAATGTGGCCGTGTATTTTGTGGACGCCAGGGGACGGCTTTCTATGATCTTCGATCTTCGGAAAAGAAAGTTATTCATGCGCTTAAGCTTATTCTTAAAGGCCTGTCCCTTCGGGGGGTGTCCGATGTGTTAGGAACCAAATTGGATACCGTCCGTTTTTGGCTGACGAAGTCTGCGATGCATGCGGACCAAGTCAATGCGGCATTGGTTAAAGAGATCAAGGTCAACCGTGTCGAACTGGATGAATTGTGGGGCTTCGTGCGGGAAAAAAACTTCCGTGCCTGGCAGAAGGCCAGGAAGCAGGCGATGGCTCGTACTGGGTCTGGATCGCATTCGCATCGGAATCTCGACTAATCTTGGCGGTGGTCGTGGGTCCTCGCTCGCAGCAGAGTGCCCATGATCTCATCCACCGTACCGCCTATGTCTTGTGCGGAGAGCTGCCCTTGTTTGTCAGTGATGAATTGGATGCCTATGGGGTGGCCTTGCTCGAACAATATCATCTCCAGGTTTCCTATCCACGCACGGGCAAGCGAGGACGGCCGCGCAAAGAAAAGAAACGACCCGTCGCGGATCTTCGCTATGGGCAGGTCGTGAAAAAGAGAGAAAAGGGACGCGTAGTTTCCGTATCCAAACGTATTGTCTATGGGGACCCCGTAACCATTAATCCGCGACAGATCAATACCAGTTTGATCGAAAGGCTTAATCTGACCTTGTGTCGCGAAAATGCAGCTCTCCAAAGAAAAACGTTATCCTTTGCAAAAGATGAAAACGAACTGAAGGCACACGTGGCGTTTCAGGTTGCGTTTTACCATTTTGTTCGTCCACACCTTTCCTTGAGGGAAAGGGTCTCGATGGAGGAACAAGACCATTCACCGTGTCGATGGCGCAAACGGACACCTGCGATGGCAGCTAAAATAACTGATCACCTATGGTCTCTTCGTGAATTACTCATGTTTAGACCGGCAATAACATCAACCAATTAAAGGGTCATTACTTGAACTTTGGGAAATCTTAAATTCATCAGCGGCAAGAGACTCGCAAGCGCTATCTGCCATCGAGGAAAACGAAGTTTCCCTCTTAACCGGGAGCGCCCAAAGTAGGGGGGACGAGAGAGAAAAAAGTCCAGAAAAAATGATATGCCCTTCCCCTCATTCATCGGAGACGGTCGATAGGGGTCTCGATACGGGATAGGGGTCCGGATAGGGGCGGATAGGGGCCAAATCTGCTCGTGACTCATCTTTATTCAATGCTCCCCTTTAAATGAGTCCGGGCCGGACTCCTTTTTGACTCCTTTTTCTAATGGAAAATTCAGAGGATGACGGGAAGGGGGGTAGAGGAAGAATCGGATCAGATTCTGCCCGAATCGCTTCCGATGAAATTCCCGAAGTCTTTCAGAAACCGGCGGATATCCGGCAGCCTGGTTTGAATAATCCTGAGGAGCTCCGCGTCATCGATATCCCAATAAATATGCACCAGACGGTTTCTGAATCTGGCCATCTGAATCAGCGAGCCCGTGAAATCAGGCTGAAAGGCGCCCTTCTCCTCCATGATCCTGAAGGTATCGGCATAATCTTCCGGAGTGCGGAACCCGTTTTTGGCGATGACATGATTGGACAGGTCCACAGCCCCTTCTATGGCCACAATCAGGTTATACTTGGCGCTCCCCACCTTATGCGGATCCGCCAGGAACTCCTTTTCGGGGAGCCGCTTTAAGTCTTCCAGGCGGCCAAGGGCGCAAAGAATTTCAGAGGTTATTTTTCTTATCTTATCCGGGTTATATTCCAAGTCCGATCGTCTCCTGCAGGTAAGCCTTTCGAAAAGGCGCAAAATCGAAATAGTCCCTCAGGGTCGATTCCACAAACTTGCAACGAAAATCTTCATCCCGGATGACCAGAACGATACCCTCTTTAATGACCCGGTAGCGAAAGGAGAGAGGCGCCTGATTCAAAACCCGTAACTCCACTGGGTACTTTTCTATTCTTTCAGCCAGCTCCGCTTCCAGCCGAAGTTCAGCCTGGAGGGGTGAGGGGATGGGGTTTTTCAAATACACGGCCACATCAACGTCCCGGAATCGTTCCTCCCGGGTAAAAGAACCATAGAGATAGGCAAACAGGACCTCGGGCAGGGTATCCAGAAAAGCCCGGATGTCTTCCGTCACCGCTCTTCTTCGATCCGTACCGGCTTGAAAATACTTCTCTTCCATGGTTGCCATATTAACAATTCCGGAATGAAATGACAAGCCGCCCCGGGTTGACTTACCTGTTTCTAAAAATCCTCCAACCTGGATCCAACCTGTGTAAACCCGGGTGATAAAAAAGGCACCCAGTGGACAATGCCCTGCGATGACCAATTGAGCCCCCGCCCGGGAAGGGGGAAACTTTCCCGGGTACCGGGCTATCGAAGGATGGAACTTCAGCAAAATGCATAAGAATGGTATTATTCTTTCTCAAAAAGGTGGGGGAAGGAATGCACAGAAGCCCGAAAAGCGACTGCTTGGCCCGCCGGCTTTTCATTCCGGTTTTTTTTCAATTTTTCCTGGCTCTTTTTATCGTTGGCTGCCAGGGACCTTCTTCCGCCGCCGAGCCCCGGTATGGGGGCATCCTCCGCACCGCCTTTCCCGCCGAACCGAGGTTTCTCGACCCGCAGATGGGAATGGGGGACACCGAGAGCAATCTCGTGGGGAATCTTTATAACACCCTTCTAC
>JACAEW010000237.1 GCA_013388675.1 Syntrophaceae bacterium
GGTAGAGGAAAAGCAAAGCGCTTAGTGCCTGGTTCTGCGTCGAGGCACTTACTTTTTCTTTGACCGCCAGATGGGTGAGGTAGGCGTTGATTTCGGGCTCGGCCATCTCCGCGGGATGCCTTTTGTTGTGGAAGAATATAAACAGCTTAACCCAATGGCTGTAGCTCTGCTCGGTCCTTCGGCTGTAATGGCGGGAACGCAGGGCTTCACTTAGGCGATCGAGGAGCTTCGGCTTTTGAGCGGGCGCAGGGGCAATTCGCGGGTATCGACCTAGTGGATTGGAGAGAATGGGTGCGGAGTCAGCCTCTGGCATGGGCATTCCTCCCTTCTTGCAACCGATTGAAAATTATCATGTTTCCTCCTCATCTGTCAAGTTTCTTCAGAATCCTGGATTCTCCACGATTTCTTCAGCCGCCTTTTCGAGAAGTTCCCGGTATTTCTCTTCATCGTAAATGTCGTCGGCGCTCAGAAAAGGATAAGCGCGGACTCGGTTTTCTTTGTTTTTCGCGGCGGCGTCTTTGATCAGGTAGTGAACCTTCTCTCCGGGGTGGATCTCGATGCCTGCATCGTCCAGCTGCTTGAGGGCCAGGGAGGTGAGGTTGTCCACCTTGTATTCATTCACTTTCTGGCGGACGCTTTTGGCCACGAGCAGGTCTTTGTGCTTCAGGTCTCCGGTCTCCAAACGGGTTAGGTAGCTTGCCAGGACTTCGCGTACTTCTCCGCTTCTCTCCCGGTATTCCTGACTGTTCGCACAGGTACTGAGAAGGCGGAGCATCTCCTCCTGGGCTTCCTTGATCAGGGGGGGGGTATCGTCCCGGCGGAAGGCCAGGCCGCGGGCTTTCAGCTCTCCGTTCTCGAAGGTCCCGAAGTAGCGGGTCGCCACGGGGGTATTTTTCCTAACCTTGGAGGGCAGGAAGACGACCCATTTGTAGATTCCCTCCAGCTCGATGGGCACGTCGGCCGCCTTCCCGATCTCGGCGCAGAGGTCCAGGACCTCAGACCTCGTCATCCCCGGTTTCGTGATCCAGACGGCGTCGGTCAGGGCATGGAGCACCCGGAACCCCCGGGCTTCGCTGAGCTCCTTGGCCTGGAGCAGCTTTTCCCGCCCGTAGGCCGTCACCGCCTCGTGAGCCTCGATCCGTCCGAAGCGCGCGTTGCGATACCCCAGGTAGCCGAAGCAGACCACCAGGAGCCACTTGAGGGTTGTCTGTTTTCGGGAATAGATTTCCTTTTCAAATCCTTTGGCCGTCTTCTTCTTCGACCGGAAGTACCTCCGTCGCTCCAGGATGGGCCGCAGGGTCCGGGGAACCAGTCCTTCCCTCTTCTCGCAGATGTTGTAGCCTGCCTCGGGGACCTTGGGCCGGGGGCAGCAGTCGCACAGGATCGTTTCGGCGGAGATGTTGTGCCGCACCATGATCGTGGGATACATGGAGGAGTAGTCGATCTCGGCCACGCTGTCGTGCATGCCCATCACCGGCTGGTAGGTGAGCCCGCCCTTGTCCGCCACCAGGAGGTCCCAGGCGGTCTTGAACCTCTCCGGCTCGCCCTTGCGCCAGGGGACGAGAATCCGGTCCTGGAGGGCGCGGTCGAGCTGCATGGAGCTGATCGCCGTGCCCGAGCCCCGCCTTGCCAGGCGCTGGATGGGGATCTTGGAGAGCCGGGCCGCTTCGATGATTCCCTCAAAACCGGTGGCCGAGTAGAAAAACGAATTCTCCCGGTCGATGTGCAGCCGGCCGAAGAAGGGATAGTCCGGGGCATTATAGACGATCTGCCCGTAGGTGAAGTAGGAGCGCCCCTGGGCCACGATGGCCCGGCGGATGGGCGTTGGCTCCCGGTCGAGGGGCAGAGGGATGCGCCATCTGTCGGAGAGCCGGAGAAGAGAAGGAAGGATGAAGGAGTCTCCGTGGTCGGTGAGGATGAGGTCGGGATCGTGGCGCTGGAGAAGGCGGCCCAGTTCCCGGAGCAGGTCTTCCGGCGGTCCCGGCTCAAATACGAGCGTCTTCCCGTCGCAGCGGACCGCGAGGGTGTTCCCTTTGCCCAGGGGCAGGAGGTGGCTTCCCTCCACGGAGATTTCCATGATGGACAAATCCGGAACCGCATACTCCAGGTCCCAGGGGGATTCCAGGGGACGGACGTCCTGCACCTGGTCCCCCTCACATTCCACCCCGCAGCGCCCCAGGGGAAAGATGCCCCGGCTGTACAGATAATACTGGGCCAGGGGGATGTCGCAGTTGAAGAAGGAGACCGTCTCTTCCAGCGAGGGGAGCTTGCGCAGCAGGGCGGGGAGCCGGCCGTAGTCGGAGAGTTCCAGGGCGAGGACTTCGATTTCTTCCCCGCTCCAGAATTCCACCTTCCGGTCCCAGAAGGAGCCGGCGGCAAAGCCTTTCCGCACCGCGCCTTCGGCCAGCTTCTCCAGAATCCTTCTCTTTCCCGCGGCGTAGATGGGGAAGCGGAAGGGGTCCTCGAAGCGGAGGAGTTTCCCTGCTTCCGTGCGTATCCACAGGACCATGCGGTCGTGGAGGGGATAGACGTCCAGGAGCCAGCCGGTGAATTCCATAAAAAAGTGCCTTAATTGCCTCAAGTGCGCTCAAGTGCCTTAAATAAAAAAAATCGTAATTGTTTAGCCACACGAGAAAAGAGTTCCCAATATGTCAGGAATCCAGAAATCCCCCTTGATCCCCCTTTTTCAAAGGGGGAAATTCGCTTTTCTTTCTCTGAATCAATCAAAAAAGCTCTCCTCCCTTTGAGAAAGGGAGGACGGGAGGGATTTATGGGGAAGCCTTTTTAAATAGCTAAACAGCCGCAAAAAATCGAAAAATTTGGAATTCAGGATTTGGGATTCGTTTCGGATTTCGATATTCGGATTTCGGATTTCATCGCTTCATTTTCGTCCCCGGCACTCCCATTCCCTGCTTTCAACTTCTCCTGGAGCTCGGCAATGAGTTTCTCGTGTTCCAGGCAGATGGAAAGGAGGATCGACTCCATCGGCCAGGGATGGGAGGTGTAGGCCGCGGCCTGGACGTGCAGCTTGGCCCGGTCGAAGAGGCGGTCGAAGGCCTCCTGGTCTTCCTTGCGCAGGGCCCGGCGGAATTTTTTCCACTCCTCGTACTCCCGTTCCAAGACCTGGCTGAAGGGTAAAACGGTGCGGCCCATGGGACCTCCAAAGACAGATGTCAAATGCGGATTGCGGAATTCGGAATGCGGAATAACCCCCACCCTCGCCTCCCCCACAAGGGGGAAGGGTTGCGAGGGGCTGATAGCTTATGTTAATTTTTTAAACTCTTCAAAAACCCCCCACGGCCGCCGCAGGGTCAGGGGCGGTTTGTCCAGGATGACCTGCAGGGTGTCGGCGGAGGATTTCAGCTTCAGGACCGCGTCGGAAAAACGGATCAAATCCTTTAAAAGAAAGCCGCGGCGCTGGTTGAAGCCGGAGAAGGACTGGCTCATGAGGAAGAAAACGCCCTTGCGGCTCATCTCCTCCACTTTGGCCATCGTCCTCCGGAAGAGAAGCGCAGCCTCCTCCCCGGGCACGTCTTCGTCGAAGAAGACGGTACAGGGGCCCAGAAAGACGACCAAGGCAGGAACCCCGGCAGGGATGAACGGTTCCAGGCGCTTGCGGATGAGGGTGGCCAACTGATGGCAGGTGAAGGCCCGGGCCACTGAGATTTTCTTCAAAAGCTCATCCGGCGGAAAACCTTCTTTCCGGGCAAACTTGGAGACCACGTAGGGGTCGAAGGAGTTGGCCCCGTCGGCCACCAGGACCCGGAACCCCAGCGAGGCCGCAAAGGCGGCAAGGTACACCGTTAGGTCCGCCGGCCGCTCCCCCACGATGAGCGCCTTTCGCACCGGCTTGCCGGAGGGAAAGCCGGGAACTTCCAGAAGAGGAAAGAAATCCTCCCCCGCCTTTTGAATCTCTTTTTCCATGACTGAAAAGGACCCGCAGAGCCAGCGGAGAACGCAGAAAATATCAAAAATCCAAAAACGTCAAGAGCCAGCCTGGGGCGATCCACCGGGTCGCCCCTACAATTTTTTCATCTTTTGTAAAAAGGAGCCGTTCACAGTTTCCGGTACGCCACTCCGACCACCTTGCCTAAGATGCGGAGATTTTTGCTTCCCCTTTTTACCCGAATGGGGGGCATGGCCGGGTTGTCCGAACGTAGCACGACGGATTCTCTCTCCTTGAAAACCCTCTTCACCGTAACTTCCCCTTCGATCATGGCCAGGACGATGGTGCCGTCGTCGGCGGAATCGGCCTGTTTCACCAGGAGGTAATCCTGGGGCAGGATGGTCGGGGTCATGCTCATCCCTTCCCGGTCCACCCGCACCATGAAGAGGCCCGACCCCTTGGCCCACTCTTCCGGGACGGGGACCGCTCCCTCAATATTTTCAATGGCTTCCAGGGGAGGCCCGGCGGCAACCTTCCCGACCACCGGGACCTGCCGCACCGAGGAAAAGGGGCGGAAAACCTGGATCCCCCGGGACTTGGAGGAGCGGGTCAGACTTCCTTTTTTTTCCAGGGCCCGCAGGTGGTCGATGGCCGCCCGGTAATCGATCCGGAAATGCCCGGCGATCTCCCGCACCGTGGGCGGATAACCCTCTTTTGCCCTAAAGGCCTGGATAAAATTAAGGATTTCTCTTTGCCTCGGGGTGAGAACCATCTATGACCTCCTTAAATCCCCCCTGCGCCCCCCTTTTTCAAAGGGGGGAAGAACGGGGGGATTTCTGAAAACGTTTTGCTCTCAGGGTAAACGTAGCGAAATATGGGAGTTTTTCAAAAAACTAAAGTGCTACGAAATCCGAAACAAATTCAAACATTTTGAATCTTGAGCATTGGAATTTATTGGGAATCTGGATTCTGGAATTTGAACTTTATTTCAATATACTCATCATTTGATGAGTTGTCAAGAGAATTTTTAAGGCGCCCGGCCGGGCGCCCCTACCTGTCACCAAAACCATAGGACGGCCATCATGCCTTGGGCGTGACCGCCCCTACGGAATCGAAAAAGGAACATGCGGAAAATCATAGGGTGGGTTAAAATGACCAGGATAGAATTTTACGAACCATCAAAACAAGGAGGAAGAAGCATGGAATTCAAGGGAAGCAAGACGGAGAAGAATTTGCTGGCCGCTTTTGCCGGCGAATCGCAGGCCCGCAATCGATATACTTTCTTCGCCAGCGAGGCCAAGAAGGCGGGGTATGAACAGATCGCCGCCATCTTCCTGGACACGGCGGACAATGAAAAGGAACACGCCAAGATGTTCTTCAAGCTCCTCAAGGGCGGAGAAGCAACCATCACCGCCGGGTATCCTGCGGGGGTGATCGGAGACCTGGCCGCCAATCTGAAGGCCGCCGCGGACGGGGAAAATTTTGAATGGACGACCCTTTACAACAATTTTGCGGAGACGGCCAAACAGGAAGGGTTCATGGACGCCTGCCAGACCTTCACCCAGATTTCCAAGGCGGAGAAGTACCATGAGGCCCGGTACCGGGCGCTGCTGAAGAACGTGCAGGAAGGAAAAGTCTTCAAGAAGGACGCATCGACAAAATGGCACTGCCGGAACTGCGGCTACGTGCACGAAGGGAAGGAAGCCCTGGACAAATGCCCGGTGTGCGCCCATCCGCGGGCGTTCTTTGAGGTGCTGGCGGAGAACTATTAAACGCGGTCCGATCCCGGAGTACAGCCACCGGCAAAATTCGTAGGGGCAATTCATGAATTGCCCCTACGGGGTCCATTTCGGACATTTCTCCAATGCCCTAGGGTCTTCTCGGGGAGGAAGAGCCTTTTAGCAAACCCCACAGCTCCCCTTCTTTGGCCTCCATCTTTGCCCGGTCCTCATCGCTTTTCTCATGATCATAACCCGCAAGATGAAGCATTCCGTGGATCAGGAGGAAGAGGACCTCATCTTCGGCTTTCTTCCCGACCTCTGCGGCGTCCCGTCTCGCCGTCTCGACGGAGAGGACCACGTCCCCCAGTATCCTAGCCCGGATCGATGGGGGGATTCCGTCCAACATGGGAAAAGAAATAACATTGGTCGGGCGGTTACGGCGGAAATACTGGCGGTTCAGCCGGGCGATCTCCGAGTCATCCACCAGCACCACGGTGAGCTCATACCCTTCATACCCAAGGGCCTTCAGGATTCTGCGGGCCGCCGCCCCGATCTTTCGTCGGTCCACGGGCACCCGGTCTTGGCGGTTGAGGACGGAGATTTTCGAGGACAAAGGCGGTTAATCTCCCCCCTCTTCTTTGCCCTCACCTCCATACAGAGGAAGAGAAAAAGCGGCGGCATTCTTTTTGGCCGCCTGGCTCTCGTAGGCGCGAATGATGTCCTGAACGAGAGGATGGCGGACCACGTCGATCTCGGTGAAGAAACTGAAGTGGATCCCTTCGATACCCTGGAGGATATTGCGGGCCTCGATCAGCCCGGACATCTTTCCGGTGGGCAGATCGATCTGCGTGACATCCCCGGTAATCACCGCCTTGGAGCCGTAACCCAGGCGGGTCAGAAACATCTTCATCTGTTCGGACGTGGTATTCTGCGCTTCATCCAGGATCACAAAGGAGTCATTCAGCGTCCGGCCCCGCATGAAAGCCAGGGGAGCCACTTCGATCACCCCTTTTTCCAGCATGCGCGACGCGGTCTCAAAATCCATCATGTCATGGAGCGCATCGTAGAGGGGGCGCAGGTACGGGTTGACCTTTTCCAGAAGGTCCCCGGGAAGGAATCCCAGCTTTTCCCCCGCCTCCACCGCAGGACGGGTCAGGATGATCCGGTCCACTTCCTTCTTGGTCAGCGAAGCGACGCCCATGGCCATGGCCAGGTAAGTTTTTCCGGTCCCGGCCGGTCCGATGCTGAAAACAATGTCATGGGCCCGGATGGCATCGATGTAGCGCTTCTGGGCCAGGCTCTTGGGAGTGATAAAGCGGCGCCGGGCGGAAATAAAGACGGTGTCCAGGAAAATATCTTTCAGTTTGGCCGAATGATTGCCGGAGAGAATCCGGACCGCGGAAACGACGTCGTTGGGATAAAGAGGGTGGCCGCGACGCAGGATATCGTAGAGTTCGGTGAGGACTTTTTCCGCCAGGCCAACGTTGATCGGATCGCCCGAGAGGGCGATCGTGTTCCCCCGGGCATGAATCCTGACCCCCAGGCTCTTTTCGATGAGTTTCAGATGGGCGTCGTTCTCTCCGAAGAGAAGCTTGACCGTGGCCGGGTCCTCAAAATTTACCCGGCGGGGTGGAGATTCTTCGGATTTTTCTTTCAAATCGGGTTCATCTCCTCCTTTCCCCGAAAAATGGTTTTAACGTCTCCGATCCCGCTCCCCCAAAGCAAAATGCCCTCATCCGCTGAGGGCATCCAGCTAAAAAGAATCGGGGAAATGAGCGTAAGTCTCGCCACGAACCATTCTATATCATACAAATCGGTGTTCTTCAACAATTTTCTTGAAACCGGCGGGGGAGCGTCATACCATGGATGAAAAAAGTGGCAATACTCCTAAATGCCCAAAATTCAAAATGCCGAAAGTATCCATAAGTATGGCCGGGAAAAAGAAATACACCGTGGATGATCTTCTGAAGATCATGGCCAAACTCCGGAGCGCCTCCGGGTGCCCCTGGGACCGGGAACAAACCGAGAATTCCCTGAAAAAGTATCTCCTCGAAGAATCCTACGAAGTGCTCGAAGCCATCGAATCCGGGACCCCCGGGGAGTTGAAGGAGGAGCTGGCCGATCTCCTTTTGCAGATTGTTTTTCTATCCCGGATCGCCGAGGAAAAGAAGGAATTCAATTTTCCCGGCGTCGTCCAGGACCTTGCGGAAAAGCTCATCCGCCGTCACCCTCACGTCTTTCCTTCCCCCGACCGGCCCCGCCCCAATCCCAGGAGCGCGGGGGAGGTGCTCAAGGTCTGGGGCATGGTTAAAGAATCGGAGGGGAAATACGCGAAAAGAAACTCCCTCCTGGATGGAATCCCCCTGGCCCTTCCGGCCTTGGAACGGGCCCGGCGGATGTCGGAAAGAGCCTCCCGGGTGGGCTTTGACTGGCCGGACTCGGGAGCGGTCTGGGAAAAAGTGAAGGAAGAGCTCCGGGAATTGAAAAAAGCCGAAAGGTCCCCCTCCCCCCGGCGAGTGGAAGAAGAACTCGGGGACCTCCTTTTCACCCTCGTCAATTGGGCTCGTTTTAAAGGCATCTCCGCCGAAGAGGCCCTGCGCAAGGCCAACCGGCGCTTTGCCCGAAGGTTCTTTCGGGTGGAGAAGGGTTTGCGTCAGAAAGGAAAACGGCTTCAGGATTCGACTCTGGAGGAGATGGACGAGCTGTGGAATGAAGCCAAAAGGCTGAAAGGCGGGAGTTGAGAGTTGGGAGGTGAGAAAGGTTCACCTTTTTACACCTCACACCTCACAACTCTCTACTCTCTGTCTTTATGAAACCGGTTCATGGCCGCCTGGGGTCCCTCGAGGATCAGAGTTTCCAGGGCCTCTGCGTTCCTCTCAATCATCCCTTTGAATTCTTCCCTTTTCTCTCCGGTTAGGGGCTCCAGGACGAAGTCGGCAGGGTCCTGGGATGGTCTTTCGGGCCGCCCGATCCCTATTTTGAACCGGACGAAACCCCCCGTCCCCAAGGCCTCCATGATGGAGCGGATCCCCTTATGACCGCCGTCCCCCCCCCGGAGACGGATTCGGACTTTTCCCCAAGGAAGGTCCAGGTCGTCGTGGAGGACGATTGCGTCCTGCGGCTCGATCTTAAAAAAATGGAGAAGCCGCTGAGCGGCTTCTCCAGAGAGGTTCATGAAGGTCTGGGGCTTCGCCAGGATCGCCTCTTGGGGCCCGATTCTTCCCCAGCCGTAGAGGGAGTTCATACCCCGGCGGGAGATTTCAATCCCGTGCCTCTTGGCCAAACAGTCGAGGAGAAGGAAGCCCACGTTGTGCCTTGTCCAGGAATAGCTGCGCCCGGGATTTCCCAGGCCCAAAATGAGCTTCACTCCGCCCCCTCAGCTCCACGCTACTTCTTGGGCTCCTTGGCCTCCTTGGCTTCCTTGGCCTCTTTGCCCGCCTTGGCCCCCGGTTCGGCCACCTCCGGCTCCTCCTTCTTCTCGCCGATTCGCTCGGGCTGAGCAATCTCCCGCTCGCCCTCCGGAGCGGAAACGATCTGCTCGTACTTGGCCTCGGAGATGGGCGGCACCACGCTCGCCACCGTGAAGTTCTGATCGGTCACGAATTCAAACTTCTCCGGAGGAGCCAGGTCCCGCACATGCAGGGAATCGCCGATTTTCAGGGCGCTCACATCGACGTCCAAAAATTCGGGAATCTCCGTGGGCAGACAACGCACCCGGATGTCCCGCATGGCCTGCTGCTGGATCCCGCCCAGCTTGACCCCTTCGGGCTTTCCCACCAGCCGGATGGGAATGTCCACCTCGATCTTCTGGTCCATGGCCACGGCGTAAAAATCCGCGTGAAGATAAGACTGGCTGAGGGGATGAACCTGCAGGTCTTTCAGCATGACCACCGGGTTGCCCACCCGGTCGCTTCCCGGCCCTTTGATTTTCAACCCGATGAGGGTGTTCTCCCGGGCCCCGCTGGTCAGGATCTTCTTCAATTCTTCGGGCTTGACCGCCAGGTGGAAGGTTTCCCTCTTCGGGCCGTACAGGACCGCCGGGATCTTTCCCTCCCGGCGAATGCGGCGGGCCGCTCCTTTTCCTTTTTCGCCCCGCAGAGCGACCTCGAGTTCTCTCTGTTGCATGACTCCTCCCTTACACGAATAGGGAACTCACTGAATCGTTGCAGTGAATCCGCTGAATGGCATCCGCGAGCAATTTGGCCACGGATAAAACCTTGAATTTCGGCTTCGCCGCCGCCTCCGGCCGGAGCGGAATGGTGTTGGTGACCACCACCTCCTGAATGATCGAATCGCTCAACCGTTGCAAAGCCGGTCCCGAAAGAACGGGGTGGACGCAGCAGGCGTAGACTCCCTGGGCCCCTTTGCTCTTCAGGGCTGACGCCGCTTCCACGATGGTCCCTGCGGTATCCACGATGTCATCCAGGATCACCGCATGCAAACCTTTCACTTCTCCGATCAGGTTCATGAATTTAGCCAAATTCGGACTGTCGCGCCGTTTGTCGATGATGGCCAAGCCGGCCTTCAGCCTTTTGGCAAATGCCCGGGCCCGTTCCACTCCCCCGGCGTCGGGAGAAACGATCACCATGTCCCCGGGAAATCGAGTCCGGATATAATCCAGCAGGACCGGAGCGGCAAAGAGATGGTCCACCGGGATGTTGAAAAACCCCTGGATCTGACCGGCGTGCAAGTCCATGGTCAGAACCCGGTGCGCCCCGGCGGCGGTGATCAAATCCGCCACCAGCTTGGCGGTGATGGGCGCCCGGGGGGACACCTTCCGGTCCTGGCGGGCATACCCGTAGTAGGGAAGAACGGCCGTGATCCGGTTGGCCGAGGCCCGTTTCATGGCATCGATCATGATCAGAAGTTCCATCAAATGGGTGTTTCCCGGCGTGCATGTTGACTGGACAATGAAGACATCCATCCCCCGGACGCTCTCCCCGATGTCCACCAGGATCTCCCCGTCGCTGAAGGTCTTGACGTCCGCCTCTCCCAGGGAGGTTCCCAAAATATGGGTTATCTCCCTGGCCAGGGGAATATTGGAATTCCCCGAGAAAACCCTCATGTGGTCCACTTCTTTTTCCTCCCGGAAACGGGTTTTCCAAAAAAACCTGGCTGGGGCGGGAGGATTCGAACCTCCGAATGCGGGTTCCAAAGACCCGTGTCTTACCGCTTGACGACGCCCCAGCAAAAATATCGGGAATCCAGAAGTCAGGAGTCAGAAGGCCAAATGAAAAAGCGGGGGGCTTTCGTTCGACTTCCGGCTCCCGAATTCTGAATTCTATTTTCAAATTCCCCGGGCAAGCATGAATTTCCAGCCTTCCGGGAGATCGAGCTTCTTACCTGCGGTCTCGGCCTCCTCTTCGGACGGAAAAAGACCGAAGGTCACCGGTCCGCTACCCGACATGAGGGCTCCGCGCGCTCCCAATCGGAGCAATTCCTCCTTTTTCCGCCCAATTTCAGGATACCTGGAAAGGGCCGGAATTTCCAGGTCGTTTTTCAGGACCGGAAGAAGCTCCCCCCAAGTAACATAGCGATTCTTCAGAAGGGTCGCTTCTTTCCTTTTTCCCCCGGTCAGGCGATCGAAGGACTCATAAGCCCAGGGGGTTGAAATCCGGAAAGGGGGAACGAGGAGCAAAAAAAACAAACCCTCCGGCATCCTGACGGCAGTCAATATCTCGCCCTTCCCCCGGGCCAAGGCCGGTCTTTGGAAGAGGAAAAAGGGGACGTCCGCCCCCAGCCTGCTCCCCAGGACCAGGAGGGAGTCCGGATCGAGTCTCTTCGGGGAAAGATCGTTCAGAGTCAGAAGAACGGCCGCGGCGTTGCCGCTCCCCCCCCCCAGGCCGGCGGCCACGGGAATTCTCTTCTTGATTCGGATTTCCAGATTGTCCGGGACCGCGGTTTCGCGGCAGAAAAGCTGAGCCGCCCGCCAGGCGAGGTTTTCCGGCCCTCCGGGAATCGTTTCTCCTTCCGTAAACAGCCGGATTCCCCGGCCTCCCGGAAGAATCTCCATCTCGTCGAAGAGGCCGATCGGCGCCATGAGGCTCTGAATTTCGTGGTAGCCGTCGGCCCGTTTCTCCAGAACCTCCAGATGGAGATTGACCTTTGCCGGCGAAAAGACCCTCATTCCTACTTGTTCGACCGGAACGCCAGGTACAGGTTCCGCTCCCCGCGCTTCACCAGCAGGCGGACCATTTCATCCTTTTTCACCTTCGCCAAGGCGCTTTGATAGTCGCTGAGCTTCCGAATCGGCTGCCCGTTGATTTCCTGGATGATATCGCCCCTCTGCACTCCGGCTTCATCCGCGGGGCTTCCCGATTCCACCTGGCTCACGATCACTCCCCCGGGCTCCCGGAGCCGAAGCTGCCGGGCCATCTCCGGGGTGATTTCCTGGACGCTCATGCCGAGTTCGACCTGGGCCTTCTCCTCGGTGGCGGCGGCGGCCTCTTCTTTCAGCTCGCCCACCTTCAGCTTCACCTTCAGCGGTTTCCCCTCCCGCAGGACCTCGACCTCCACATCCTTTCCCACCGGAGTGGCGGCCACCATGCGGGGCAATTCGTTCATCTCGTGAATTTCTTTTCCGTCGAACTTGGTGATCACATCCCCGCGGCGAATTCCCGCAGCCTCAGCCGCCCCCCCGGCAATCACATCGGCCACCAGCGCCCCCTCGCCCTTTTCCAAACCGAAAGACTTGGCCAGTTCCGGGGTCATCTTCTGGACGTACACTCCGATCCCGCCGCGGGTCACCTTCCCTCTCTTCTTCAACTGGGGGATGATCTCCTTGGCCACGTTGATGGGAATGGCGAAGCCGATCCCCTGGCCTGTAGCCACGATCGCCGTGTTGATTCCCACCACTTCGCCGTTGATATTGAAGAGGGGGCCGCCGCTATTCCCGGGGTTGATGGAGGCGTCGGTCTGGATGAAATCATCGTACGGGCCGGTGCCGATGATCCGGCCCTTGGCGCTGACGATTCCCACGGTCACCGTGTGGGAAAGGCCGAAGGGATTCCCGATGGCCATCACCCACTCGCCGATTTCCACCTTTTCCGAATCCCCCAGCTCCACCACCGGAAGGTCGTTCCAAGCCTTGATCTTGATCAGGGCCAAGTCGGTTTTTGCATCCCGCCCGATGATTTCGGCATCATATTCCTTATCCGTGGCCAAGCGCACCCTGATTTCCGTGGCCCCTTCGATCACGTGATTGTTGGTAATGATATGGCCTTCCTTGTCGATGATAAAGCCGGAGCCCAGGGAGCGCTGGACGAAGTCCCGCTGGGGAATTTCGCCGAAAAAGCGGTTGAAAAACTCTTCTCCGAAGAAGTCCCGGAACAGGTCCCTTTCCCGGGAAGGCGGGTTGAACTGGCGGAAGACCCGGCCCCCGCCTTTGACCACCTTCTTCGTGCTGATGTTCACCACTCCCGGTTTGACCCGCTTGGTCAGCTCCACGAAAAGGCCGGGAGAGATCGCCGAAGGAGTGGCCGCCACAGGGACCGGTTTAGCGCCCATCAACTCCACCGGGCTGGACTGGGAACGGGTCGGAAAAAGCGAGGCCAGGCCAAGCCCTGCCCCCACTCCCACCAGAGCTATCAGGATTACGCTAACCAGCCCGAACCGCCGGGAGGTCGGCTCCAATCGTTCATGCTGCAAGGCCATGATTTTTCCCCCTACCCTCTTTGGGCCTATCCTTTTTTGGCCTCCCGAACGTACCTCCAGCGGAGGTCGGCCAACAAGTGCTCCAGCATCTTTTCTTCGTCCGCCGAAAGGTTCCCTTTGGTCTTCTCCATGAGGATGCCCAAGAGATCGATCGTCTGCTTGGCCAAGGGGAGTTGCTTGTCCGGCTTCCGGGTCACCGGGTCCGGAACCTCTCCCAAGTGGACGAGGGCGGAGGTCCCCAGCGACAGGACAAAAGATGAGAAGGAGACCTCCGGCAGCTCGGTTGCCGCCGGGTCACGGCCGTCCCGGATGCCCTTCGCCCCTTCCGCCGTGGAAGTCGGTTCCCCCTTTGGGGGTCCTTCCGGTTGCCTGCCTTCCGTTTGGGTGGAAACTCTCCGGTCCCGGATGGTAAATCCTTTTTTGTCCTCCCCGCTTTCCATGGTGCCCCCTAAAACCGTTCGGGTCTGTAGGGGCACGCCGCAGCGTGCTCCTACTGCTCTATCACTGGGTTTTCTCCCTTTCTCTCATCTGCCGCCAGGTGTAATGGACCCGCTGAATCACCGTGACGTTCGTGAAAACGGCCAGAATCCACAGGACGACGGGCATGACCGATTGAATCGCCGCCCCCAAAAAAATCAGCAGGACCCGCTCGGGCCTCTCCATGAATCCTACGTTGCACTTGGGAATCAAGGTCTCCGCCCGGGCGCGGGTATAAGGGATCAGGGCCGTCCCCATAAGGGCCGCCCCCACGAGAACCTGGTATACAATCAGCCGCTCGCGCGAGTAAAAGATCATCAACCCCACGAGGAGGCTCAGGTCCGAATACCGGTCCAGGACCGAGTCCAGGAAAGACCCGAAAGCGCTGGTTTGGCGGCAATTCCGGGCCACCGCCCCGTCCAGAATATCGAAGAAACCGGCCAGGACGATGAGACTGCACCCCTGAAGCCATTCCCCCACGGCCAAGGCCCACGCCGCAAGGAGGTTCAACCCCAGACCGATGAAGGTGAGGGTGTTGGGGCGCAGGCCCAGGCGTTGAGCGAGCTTGGAAGTGCCTTGCAGAAACGGATCGAGGCCGTCCCCGATCAGGGCTTTGAGCATAGACGGATGCGCTTCCTATCTCTCCCGACGGCCCTGGATGAAGGCCTCCAGTCTTTGCCGAGCTTCCTGGTCTGGAATCTGTTCGGGCGGGTGCTTCATGGTATAAGCTGAAACCGAAGGCAGGGGGCCCCCGATTTTGCGTTTTCTGGCCAGCTGGCAGCAGCGAATGGCATCGATGGTCACCCCGGCGCTGTTGGGAGAGTCCTCCACGGAAAGGCGGAGTTCCAAGTTCAGGGGGACGCCCCCGAATCCCCGGCCTTCGATCCGCAGGAAGCAGACCTTGTTATCCTTCTGCCAGGGAATGTAATCGCTCGGCCCGATATGGATATTGCCGTTCTCCAAGGGAGGATCCAGGATGGCTTGTACCGCTTCGGTCTTGGAAATCTTCTTGGACTGCAGCCGGGCGTGATTCAACATATTGAGGAAATCCGTGTTTCCCCCCACGTTCAACTGATAGGTCCGGTCCACCTTGACTCCCCGGTCCACGAAAAGCTGGGTGAGAGCCCGGTGGAGAATGGTGGCCCCCAGTTGGGCTTTTACGTCGTCGCCGACCACGGGAATCTGTCGCTCGGCGAACTTACGGCCCCATTCGGGTGAGGAGACGATGAAAACCGGCATGCAGTTGATGAGACTGACCCCGGTGTTCAAGCAACAGTCGGCATAGAACCGGGCGGCCTTCTCCGACCCCACGGGAAGGTAGTTGAGAAGAATCTCCACGCCGTTGTCCCGCAGGACCTTCTCCACATTGCAGGGTTTTTCATCGGCCAGGACGAAGGTTTGGTCTTCGGGATAACCCTTCATGTGGGGGGAAATCCCATCCAGGGGTTCTCCCATTTGAACGATGGTTTTGGAGTTGGTGACCCGGGGCATGATCTCCCAGGTGCAGTTGGGTTTGGCATAAATGGCTTCCCCCAGGGGCCGGCCGACCTTCCGTTGGTCCACGTCGAAGGCCGCCACCACTTCCAGGTCCCCGGGCTGGTAACCCCCCAGATCAAAATGCATCAACCCCAACTTTTCCGCACCCTCTTGGGTTTGGTAATATTCAATACCTTGAATCAGGGAGCTTGCGCAATTACCCACGCCCACAATCGCCAGCCTGATCTTCTCCATTGCTTCAGCCCCTATGGAATAATCTAGACCTCGCCGTTTTCCGAGGGGAGAAGGCCCCCCCGGACTTTTCGACGCCGGCCCCGGGGTTCAACGGTCCCAGGTTACGGCTACGTGACCCTCCCGAACGTCGATGGAAAAGCGAGACCCCTCCTGCCAATGCAGGGTTAGGGGGATCTTCACCTGTTCGTCAATCCGTCTTTTCAAAAAACGGGCGCCGTATTTGAGGCTGAACCCGCTTGCGGCCAGGGTTTTCAGCGCCTCTTCGGTAAATTGCAGGGACTTCCCGTACGGGAGGAGGCTTTTCTGGACGGCCCCCAGATACCGCCGGGCGATCTCCTCCACCTCCTCTTCGGTCAAAGGGGAAAAGACCACGATGTCATCGATGCGGTTGAGAAATTCGGGGGAGAAATGACTCTCCGCTTCTTTCATCACCGCCTTTTTCACGGTGGCCAGGTGCTGGGAATCCACCAGGAAGCCCATGGGCTTGGTGAAACGCTTGAACTCGTCCGA
Source organism: Syntrophaceae bacterium (assembly GCA_013388675.1). Classification (GTDB taxonomy): domain Bacteria; phylum Desulfobacterota; class SM23-61; order SM23-61; family SM23-61; genus SM23-61. Next base: position 15,979 of record JACAEW010000237.1, read on the forward strand.
CCCCAGGTTGGAGGTCATGATGAGGACCGTATCGCTGAAATAGACCTTGCGGCCGCGCCCGTCGGTCAGGAAGCCCTCATCGAAGACCTGGAGGAATAGGTTGAGCACGTCGGGATGGGCCTTCTCCACCTCATCCAGGAGAACCACCGTGTAGGGGTTATCCCGAATTTGATTGGTCAGGACTCCTCCCCTTTCCGAACCCACGATTCCCCGGGGCATGCCGATCAGCTTATCCACCGAGATGGCCGAGTCCCGGTATTCGGACATGTCCAGCCGAACCATCTTCCTTTCTTCTCCGAAGAGAAACTCGGCCAGGGATTTGGCCAGCTCGGTCTTTCCCACCCCTGTCGGTCCCAAGAAGAGAAGGACTCCGTCGGGCCTTTCGAACCGCTCTTTCAAGGGACCCTTATTCAGGCGCAGGTTCCGGGCCACGGCCGAAATGGCCTCCCGCTGCCCCACCACCCGCTGGGCCAGGGCCTCCTCCAGCTCTTTGAACCGATGGGTCGTGTCCCGGTAGACCATCTCCTGGGGAATCCGCGTCTCTTGGGAGATGATCCGGATGACATCCTCCGGCCCCACCGGCCGGGGGAGGTCTTCCATTTCCACCTTGACCGAGGCGGTGTCCAGCCAGTTGATGGCCTTATCGGGAAGGCGCAGGTTATGCTGGTACCGGGGCGCCATGGACAGGGCGGTTTCGATCGCTTCGTCGGCAATCTGAACGGAGTAGTTTTTCTCCAGCCGGGGCCGGATCCCCCGCAAAATCTCCCGCGCTTCGTTCACCGAGGGCTCCTGGACGGTTACGATGCGGAACCTGCGGGCCAGGGCTTCATCCTCGGCGATGTGGGTTTTATACTCGCTCGCCGTGGTGGCGCCGATGATCTGGACCTCGCCCCGGGCCAGGGATGACTTGAAGATGGTAGCCGCGTCCGTGGGAACCCCCATGGCCGTGCCCGCTCCGATCAGCGTGTGAGCTTCATCGACGAAAAGAATGATGTTATGCCGCCGTTTCACCTCTTTGATCACGTTTTCGATCCGGTCTTCGAACATCCCCCGGAACATGGTCCCGGCCACCAGGGTGTTCATCTGCAGGTTGACGATCTGGAAGTTCCGCAGGCGCTTGGGAACGGCCTCCGGAGAGAGCTCCAGCTTGGCCGCCAGGCCTTCCACCAGGGCGGTCTTCCCCACCCCCGGTTCCCCCAGGATCATGACCGAGTTGGGACGGTCCCGGTGGCAGAGGATCTCCATCATCTGACGGATTTCTCCGTCCCTTCCGATGATCGGAGGAAGTTTGCCCAACCGGGCCAGTTTGTTCAGGTTCACTCCGAAATTATTGAGATACGGGGGAAGGTCGTAGCGCTTTTTGAAGTCTTCGCTTTTTTCGTCGATAACCTTGGTCTCCACCGAGATGAGACGGGTGGCGGTGTTGGGTTCAACCCCCATGCCCCGCAGGATGCGGACCGGGATGTTTTGCCCTTCCTGGAAGATGGCCTTGAGGAGGTCGGCAGTTTCGATCACCTTGCGGCCGGAGTTGATCGCCGAATCCCAGGCCAGCTTGAAGATGGTTTTGGTTGAAGGAGGAACCTTCATTCCCCCTCCCCAGACCTGTTTGGAGGAGTTCAGGTACTCCCTCAGGGAGAGAACTACTTCCCGGGGGCTGAAATTCAACTTCTCGGCGATTTCTGCGAAGAGGTTGCTTTCCACCTCGGTGATGGCCAGGAAGATATGCTCCACCCCCAGGTAATGATGCTGCCGCTTCTGCGACTCTTGAATCGCCGAAGCCAAAACCTTGTGGGCCTTCTCCGAAAGATAATCCTTATAATTGCTCAGGTCGATCATAAAAAAATCCGGGGAAGAATGCCCTATGGATCCCTTTCAAGCTTCCTTTGGACCCTTTCGCGCCCGGCGGGATGGGCCGGAAAGCGATGCCGTAACCCTTCCAATAACTCCCTCGATTCCTTGTCCACTATCCGGGGGACCCAAATTTGGGGGCATAAAACCAAGTCGCCCCGCCCGTCTCCCGCAAGCCTTGGAACCCCCTCCTGGGGGATTCGAATTTCCTCCCCGCCCTGGATGCCGGGCGGAACTTTGACCTTGATTTTTCCCTCCAGAGAGGGAACTTCCACTTCCGCTCCCAGGGCAGCTTCCCAGAAGGCCAAAGGAAGCTCCAGATAAAGGTCTTCGCCCCTTCTCTCCCAGATGGGGTGCTTTTTCACCCGGATTTCGGCCACTAAATCGCCCCTTGGTCCTCCGTTTTTTCCCTCATGCCCCATGCGGCAGAGATAAAGGCGACAGCGGTCGTCCACCCCCGGCGGGACCGAAATGGAAACCCAAGCGGATTGCTGGACCCGGCCCTTACCGGAGCAGGTTTTGCAGGGCTGGAGGAAAATTCTCCCGGTTCCCCCGCAGCGCTCACATCCCAGGGCGAAAGCCGAGGGAGCAAGGCCCACCTGGATTTGGCCGGCGCCCCCGCAACGACCGCATACCTCCCGGGGCCCCGCGGCAAGAAATCCCTCCCCGCCACAAACCGGGCAAGGATTTTCCTTCAGAATCTGAACTTTCCTCGTTACCCCCCGGGCGGCGCTGACCAGGTCGATTTCCAGGGTGAAATGGATATCCCTCCCTTTCTCGGCCACCTGGAAAAGTCCCGGGGTTCCTCCCCTAAACTCCTGCTCCCAGAAATCCTCGAAACCTTCCAGGCTGTTGTCTTCATCCCCTTCGTCCGGCCCCTCATCCCAGAAGCTCTCCTGAAGGGGGAAATCAACTCCTAACCGGTCGTATCTTTCCCTTCTTGTTTTATCGGAAAGTATTTCATAGGCCTCCAAAATCTCTTTAAACCGAAAATCTGCTGTCCGATTGCCCGGAAGGGGGGCGGTCTGATAGGTGCGGGCCAGCTTCTGGTATGCTTTCTCGATCTCTTCTTCGGTTGCGCCTCTCCGAATTCCCAAAATGTCGTAATAATCTTTTCTGGATGCCATGGATAAAAAACCCGGTCATTCTGCGGGAGAATGACCTTCCCGGTTTTTTATATACCATAAGGAGGCTTTTCTTTTCAAGACAAAAGATGGAGGGCAAAAAGAATTGCCAACGGCCGCTCTGCAGAGCTGAGTATCTGCCCTATGGAAAAGATTCCCCTGAAGGGATAAAAAGGGGGTCTTGTCGAGACCCCCTGGACTGGTTACTTTTTTTCTTCGAATTCCGCGTCCACCACGTCGTCATCCGGCTTTCCCGCTTGAGGGCCCGTGGGCCCTGCGCCGGGTTTTTGTTTGGAAGCGGTCTGCTGGTACATGATCTCGGCGAGGCGATGGGAAGCCTTGGTCAAGATCTCCATCTTCTCCCGAATCCGGGTCGTTTCTCCCGCCTGAATGGCCTCTTTGGCATCCTTGAGCGCCGCTTCGATGGCGTTCACTTCATTGACCGGGATTTTATCCCGGTGCTCGCTCAGGGTTTTCTCGGTCTGGTAAACCAGGGTGTCGGCCTGGTTACGCAACTCCACTTCCTGGCGGCGCCGCTTGTCCTCGGCCGTATGGGCCTCGGCATCTTTCACCATCTTTTCAACTTCATCCTTGCTCAGGCCGCTGGAAGCGGTAATCGTAATGGCTTGTTGCTTTCCCGTCGCATTATCCTTGGCGGACACGTTGAGGATGCCGTTGGCATCGATGTCGAAAGTCACTTCGATCTGGGGAATTCCACGGGGAGCCGGGGGGATTCCCATGAGATGGAATTTGCCCAAGGTCCGGTTGTCCCGGGCCATATCCCGTTCGCCCTGGAGAACATGGATTTCCACGCTCGTCTGGTTGTCCGCTGCGGTGGAAAAGATTTCGCTCTTCCGGGTCGGAATCGTCGTATTCCGGTCGATCAGCCGGGTCATGACCCCGCCCAGCGTTTCGATTCCCAGGGACAGGGGGGTCACATCCAGGAGAAGAACGTCTTTTACCTCTCCCCCCAGGACTCCGGCCTGGACCGCGGCCCCCATGGCCACCACTTCGTCCGGGTTGACCCCCTTGTGGGGCTCTTTACCGAAAAACTGGCGCACCAACTCCTGAACCTTGGGGATCCGGGTGGAGCCTCCCACCAGAACGACCTCGTCGATCTTGCTGGGTTTGATCCCCGCATCCTCCAGGGCCTGCTTGCAGGGGGGAAGGGATTTTTCCAAAAGGTCCATGACCAGGGACTCGAACTTTCCCCGGGTTAGTTTCACGTTCATGTGCTTGGGGCCGGAAGCGTCGGCGGTGATGAAGGGAAGATTGATCTCCGTCTCCATGGTGGAGGAAAGCTCGATCTTGGCCTTCTCCGCTGCCTCCTTCAACCTTTGCAGGGCCATTAAGTCCTTGCTGAGGTCGATCCCCTGGTCTTTCTTAAATTCCGCCACGAGCCAGTCGATGATCCTCTGGTCCAGGTTGTCCCCGCCCAAGTGAGTGTCCCCGTTGGTGGATTTGACTTCCACCACGTTGTCCCCCACTTCCAGGATGGAGATGTCGAAGGTCCCCCCCCCGAAATCGTAAACGGCGATGGTCTCATCCTTTTTCTTATCCAAGCCGTAAGCCAGGGCGGCGGCCGTGGGCTCATTGATAATCCTGCGGACATTCAAACCGGCGATGACTCCGGCGTCCTTGGTGGCCTGGCGCTGGCTGTCGTTAAAATAAGCGGGGACGGTAATGACCGCATCGGTCACCTTCTCCCCCAAATAGTCTTCAGCCGATTTTTTGAGCTTCTGGAGGATCAGAGCGGAAATCTCCGGCGGGGAGTATTCCTTATCCCTGATCTTCACCCGGGCCGCGCCGCTCCCGTCCTGAATTACCTTGTAGGGAACCATTTTCATTTCCTCGGTCACTTCGTTGTAGCGCCGGCCCATGAATCTCTTTATGGAGTAAACCGTATTTTCCGGGTTGGTGACCGCCTGCCTCTTGGCCACCTGCCCCACCAAACGGTTTCCATCCTTGGTAAAGGCCACCACCGAAGGGGTCAACCTGCTTCCCTCTTCATTGATGATAACCTTGGGGTCGCCCCCTTCCATCACGGCAACGACGGAGTTCGTCGTCCCGAGGTCAATTCCGATAATCTTTGCCATTGCCTTCTCCTTTAACCCGTTGATTGGTGTTTTTATGCCCGAAAAATCAATTCATTAAGCTTATTCAAAACTTAATCATTCATCGGACTCCTGTCAAGGAAAGCCACCGTGCATGCCCGAAGATAAATTACCTTTTGGGGCTTTGATTCCTTCCGACAATCAATCGTCCCCCCCGTATGGCCCCAAAGAAAATATCTCCGCCGGGAGACAAAATCCAATTATTTGTAACTGTTTAGCCACAAGAGAAAAGAGCTCCCAAAATGCGAGGAATGCTAGAAATCCCCCTTGATCCCCCTTTTTCAAAGGGGGAAATTCGCTTTTATTTCTCTGCATCATCCAAAAAAAACTCCTCCCTTTGAAAAAGGGAGGACGGGAGGGATTTTTAGAGAAGCCTTTTTAAATGGCTGAAAAGTCACAATTATTTGAACCCAGCCCTTGGCGGGACTGGACCCCGGCTTTCACCGGGGTGACGTTTATTAAGAATTTTCGTGACACCCTCAATATAAAGAAATTCCTTTTTTTGGGGCAAGGTCCCAGCGCGGAGGGGACGGCGAAAAAAAAGGGCCCTCCAAAGTATCCCCGTCCCCGTTCCCCGTCCCGTTCTTCAAGCACGGGCCGCCGCGACCCTGGCCCTGTTTTTAGCCCGGGGCTTGGAAAAAATCAATTCATTCTTGAGGGTTGCATCTACCTCCACGGTATCCCCCTCCGAGAATTCCCCCTGCAGAATCTTCAGCGCCAGGGGGTCCTGGATGAACCGTTGGATTGCCCTTTTCAGGGGCCTGGCTCCGTAAACCGGGTCGAAACCCTCCTTGGCAAGGAACTCCTTTGCCGCGTCGGTCAGGGTCAGGTTTATTTTACGGTCCGCCAGCCGTTTCCGCAGGTTCCGAAGCTGAATCTCGACGATTTCTTTAATATTTTCGAGGGCCAACGAATGGAAGATGATAACCTCGTCCACTCGGTTCAGGAATTCGGGTTTGAAATGGGCCCTAAGCGCATCGAGCACTCTCCGTCTCATCTCCTCGTAGTCCCGGGCCCCCAGGTCCTGAATCCACTGGCTCCCGATGTTAGAGGTCATGATGATGACCGTGTTCTTGAAATCCACCGTTCGTCCTTTGCCGTCCGTAAGGCGTCCGTCGTCGAGGATCTGAAGGAGGGCGTTGAAGACCTCGGGGTGGGCCTTTTCCACCTCGTCGAAGAGGACAACGGAGTAGGGTTTTCGGCGGACCGCCTCAGTTAAATATCCCCCTTCTTCGTACCCCACATACCCCGGGGGTGCGCCGATCAACCGGGCCACGGAATGTTTCTCCATGAATTCGGACATGTCCAGACGCACCATCGCCTGTTCGTCGTCAAAGAGAAATTCCGCCAAGGCCCTGGCCAGCTCGGTTTTTCCCACGCCGGTGGGCCCCAGGAAAATGAAGGACCCGATGGGACGGTTGGGGTCCTGGAGATCGGCCCGGGCCCGGCGGACGGAGTTGGACACCAGGCGAATCGCCTCTTCCTGCCCTACCACCCGGTTTTTCAGGCGGGATTCCATCTTGAGCAGTTTTTCGATCTCTCCCTCCATCATCTTGGAAACGGGAATCCCGGTCCACTTGGCCACCACTTCGGCCACGTCTTCCGCATCCACCTCTTCTTTGAGCATCTTCCGCTCTTTTTGCAGCGCGGCCAGAGCCTGGTTTTCCTGCTCCAGGCCTTTCTGCAATTCTCCGATCTTGCCGTAGCGGATCTCCGCCACCTTGGCCAGGTTTCCCTCCCGTTCGAATTGCTGCTCCTGCCTTTTGGCCTCTTCCAGCTTTTCTTTCAGGCTCCGGATTTTCTGGATGGCCTCCTTCTCCTTCTGCCAATGGGATTTCATGACTTCGCTCTGACTCCTGAGCTCGGCCAGGTCCTTGTCCAGCTTCTCCAGCCTCTCCAGCGAAGCCTTGTCCTTCTCCTTCAACAAAGCCTGCCTTTCGATCTCCAATTGGGTGATCTTCCGCTCCACCTCGTCCACTTCTACGGGCAGGCTGTCGATCTCGATCCTCAGCCGGGAAGCGGCCTCATCGATCAGGTCGATGGCCTTGTCGGGAAGGAAACGGTCGGATATGTACCGGTGGGAAAGGGTCGCGGCGGCCACGATGGCCGAGTCCTGAATCCGGACCCCGTGGTGAACTTCGTAGCGTTCCTTCAGCCCGCGGAGAATGGCGATGGTGTCTTCCACGCTCGGCTCCGAGACCATGACCGGCTGGAACCGCCGCTCCAGGGCGGCATCTTTCTCCACGTGCTTTCGGTATTCGTTTATGGTGGTCGCACCGACGCAGCGCAGCTCCCCCCGGGCCAGGGCCGGCTTGAGCATGTTGGAAGCATCCATGGCCCCCTCTGCCGCGCCCGCTCCCACCAGGGTGTGCAGCTCATCGATAAAGAGGATGATTTCCCCCTCCGCCTCGGTGATCTCCTTCAGAAGGGCCTTGAGGCGGTCCTCGAACTCTCCCCGGTACTTGGTCCCGGCGATCAGGGCTCCCAGGTCCAGGGCCACAAGCTTTTTATTCTTCAAAGTCTCCGGCACATCTCCGTTGACGATTCGCTGGGCCAGGCCTTCCACGATGGCCGTTTTCCCCACCCCGGGCTCCCCGATCAAGACCGGGTTGTTCTTCGTCCGGCGCGAAAGAACTTGGAGGACCCTGCGGATTTCGTCATCCCGGCCGATGACCGGGTCGAGTTTGCCCTTGCGGGCCAGGTCCGTCAAATCTCGGGTGTAGCGGGTCAAAGCCTGGTATTTCTCCTCGGGGCTCTGGTCGGTTACCCGTTGGGAGCCCCGGATGGACATGAGGACTTTATAGACCGCGTCCTTGTCGGCCCCCAGGCCGAGCAGGATGCGGGAAGCTGCCCCGTCGCGCTCCTCAAGAATGGCCAGGAGCATGTGTTCCGTGCTCACGTAGGCATCCTTGAGCCGCTCCGCCTCCTCGAAGGAACGGTCGAATACTTTCTTCAATCGGGGGGAGATGTATACCTGGCCCGCCCCACCGCCGTAAACTCTGGCTATCTTGCCCAAAGCTTCTTCCACCTGGGAGGTTAGGACGGGAAGGGATACTCCGAGCTTCTGAAAAACCTGAGGGATGATCCCCTCGGTCTGAAGAATCAGGGCCAGTAAAAGGTGCTCGGGTTCAACCTGCTGGTGCTCATGCTTTTCGGTTATGGCCTGGGCCTCTTGTAAGGCCTCCTGGGCTTTCAAAGTTAATTTATCGAATCTCATCTTTTTTTCCTTCCTGCGAGTGCTATGGATGAATGATGCCTGAATATACGGCTCGAAAGTTTAGGCCGGGTTTAAAACCCTTCCTTACAACCTGCCCCCTAATCCACTTTAAATATCTTTAGAAGCACCTTTATGGGAGTCGCCGAATGAAGGTGTCGGGAAATCAATTTTGATGATCTAGTAAAAAATCGAAAATAGGCCCTCCCCCTCGATGGGGGAGGGTCAGGGTGGGGGTGATAAATAGAATAATTTGAATCACCTATCGAACCCCCTCCCCTTAATCCCCTCCCACCAGGGGAGGGGAAATATTACTTTTTATGAGTTCATCAATTTTTCCTAGAAAAAAAAGGGGGGCTTTCGCCCCCCTCCGGGATCGAGTGTTTAACCAACGTCCACTTTGATCTGCTTCGGCTTGGCCTCTTCCGCTTTGGGGATGGTAATTTCCAGGACCCCGTCTTTGAAGCGGGCCTTGACCTTCTCCTGTTGGACCGTGCTGGGCAGGGTGAAGGCCCGCATGAAAGAGCCATAAGTCCGTTCCATACGATGATAGCTTTCTTCCTTCACTTCCTTCTCCAGCTTCTTCTCACCCTTCAGGGTCAGGGTGTTATCTTTGACTTCCAGGGAAAGATTCTCCTTTGTCACCCCGGGAAGCTCGACGTTTAGAACCAGGGATTCCTTGGTTTCGTAAATATCGACCGCCGGAACCCAATTCCCCTGGGCCATCTCTTCCTCCGCCCATGGGGCCCGGGTCCTGAAATCAGACACCAGACGGTTCATTCTTTCCTGCAGAGCCGACATCTCCCGAAAAGGGTCCCATCGAATCAGCGCCATGGTTTGATCTCCTTTCTTATGGATTTAAACGGCTTCAATCGATTCATTGAAAAAGTAAGCACGCCTCCTTTCGTTGTCAACCCCGGGAACGCATTACTTCGACCCCCGGGTCGACGGCGTTGCCTTCAAGGCAGGAGAAACGAATGGAGGGACCGACGGGAACGAAAGGGGGGAGAAATCTTAAGGAGCCTTTTTTTCTTTGCCCACCTTTTTGAGCCAGAACTGGACATCTTCCAGGTCGGGAAACTCCCCTTGCAGGAAGACCCGGAGTTTGTCCACAACCCTTTTTTCGATCTGACGGGCTCGTTCCCGGGAAATTTTCAGCTGGTCTCCGGCTTCCTGCAGGGTGACGGGTTCATCGGCCAGGAGGCGGTTTTTCAGGAGGAAGGCCTCTTTGGGCCTCAGCCCCTGGGTGAACTCGTCGATCTTATTTCCAAGAATTTCGTTGAACTGGGTATCGGCAACGGTTTTTTCCAGCGTATCTCCCGCCGGGAGGATATCCATGTAGGTCTGGCGGCCGTTTCCTTCCAGGGGGGCGTTCAGCGAGAGGTCCCCGCCTTCCAGCCGCTGGTTCATTTCGCTCACTTCCTCCTTGGACACGTTCAAAGCCCCGGCCAGCAGCTTCGGTCCGGGGTCAAAGCCCATGGCCTCCAGGCGTCCCTTCTCCTTCTTCAGCCGGAAGAAGAGTTTCCGCTGGGCCTGGGTCGTCCCGATCTTCACCAGGCTCCAATTATCGATCAGGAATTTGAGGATATAGGCGCGGATCCACCACGAGGCATAGGAGGAAAGCTTCACCTCCCGGTAAGGGTCGAACTTCTTCACCGCCTGCATGAGGCCCAGGTTCCCTTCCTGGATCAAGTCAAGGAGGTTGCTGTAGGCTCGCTGGTATTCGAAGGCAATTTTCACCACCAGCCGCAGATTGGACACCACCAACCGCAGGGCCGCGCTGCGGTCCTTTTCCTCCCTCCACTTCCGGGCCAGAGCTCTTTCCTCCTCCCGGGTAAGGAGGGGGAACTTGCGGACCTCCCAAAGGTATCTTTTCAAGGGATCGAAGACCTCGACGGGCCCCGATTTTTCCGCCACGACCAGGTCTTTGGGCTCGGCCGGCAGTAGGTCTTGAGGAAGGAGGAGGTCTTTTTCCGTATCGCTTTCCTTCATTGAACTCCCACGGTGAGATAGCCTGTTTCCCCCGTTCGCCAATCCCGCACCAGGAGTAAAACCTCCTGCCCAGGGGGTAGATTTTCCACGATCCGCTGATAATCTTTCGGCCCCCGCAGGGGCTGCTGGTTGATCTGATAAATGATATCCCCCACCTCCAGTCCGGCCCGGGCGGCCGGGCCTTGGGGATCGACCCGGGCCACCAAAACTCCGTCGCGGAAGCTCAACCGCCGTTTGCGCGCCTCGAGGACGGAAATCTCCTTCACCTCCATCCCCAGACGGCCCTCGATTTCCAGCGCTGCCGCACGCGCCGAAGGAAGGTAGGCCTCCACCACCGCCTGGGCATTGAGGGTCTCGCCTTTGCGCACGAGGCCGATGTCCACCCTCTTCCCCGGGCGGGTCCCGGCCAGGCGATTGCGCAACTCGTTGGCGTTTTCCACGGCCACCCCGTCCAGGCTCACGATCACGTCCCCCCGCCGGATGCCCGCCTTTTCCGCCGGCCCCCCCTTCGTTACATCGGACACCAGCGCTCCTTTGGGAATCTTCAGGTTCAGACTCCGGGCCAGCGAAGGAGTCACCTCTTGGAGGCTCAGCCCCAACCACCCGCGGGTGACCTTGCCGGTCTTGATGAGGGACTCGGCCACGGCCGCCGCCATGTTGCTGGGGATGGCGAACCCGATTCCTTCAAACCCGCCGGATTCGGAGACGATGGCCGCATTGACCCCGATAACCTCTCCCCACAGGCTGAGCAAAGGGCCGCCGCTGTTCCCCGGGTTGATGGCCGCGTCGGTCTGGATAAAATCCTGGTAGCTGGAAGGGTCCAAGATGCCCGCACGGTGCTTGGCGCTGATGATCCCGGCGGTTACCGTCTGCTCCAGCCCGCGGGGGTTGCCGATGGCCACGACCCACTCCCCCACCCGCAGCTTGTCCGAGTCCCCGAATTTTAGATAAGGAATGTTCTTTGGCGGTTGGAACTTGATCACCGCCAGGTCGGTCTTGGGGTCGGCCCCGACGATTTTCGCCTCGAACGCTTCGCCCGATCCCATTTTAACCTGAATCTTCGCCGCTCCCGCGACCACATGGTTGTTGGTCACGATATGGCCTTCTGGGTCGATAATCATTCCCGTCCCAATTCCCCGCACCTCCCTCGGGTCGATTCGGGGCCTCGGGGGAGTTCCGAAGAAAAAGCGGAAAAAAGGGTCTCCCTCGAAGGGAAAGACCGGCGATGGGACCTGGACCCTCTGGGTCACCTCGATGTGGACCACGGCGGGCATGGCCTTCTGGGCCACCTCGGCGATGGCCGTAGTCAGGTCGGGGAAATTGGCTTTCTGGGCTTCCGCCCCCGTTAATGACAGGCCCAATAGCCCGCCCGGAATGAGCAGAAGGGCGGTCCATGCTTTTTTTCGGTTGAACCAAGCCATAGCTTAGAGCGGCTCTGAGCGAATGACAAGCATCCCTGCCCCCGAATTGGGCCGGGGATTCACTTCCCCACTCCGAAGGCGGAGCGCTATGCGGGGAAAGTTTAAAAAATTCCTGGATTTGTAAATCATTCTATTCCCCCCCCGATTGAATGTCAAATGGCCCTGCCCAGGCTCCATCTATTGCTCGACCCTTCTCTTTTCAGTATAATGTTCCAGGAAATTACCCGCCGATCAGGCCCGGGAGGAAATCTTGGGATTCGTATGCGGCATCATCGGCCTTCCCAATGCCGGGAAATCCACCCTTTTCAACGCCCTTAGCTCGGCCAAGGCCCACGTGGCCAGCTACCCTTTTTGCACCATCGAGCCCAACCAGGGAATCGTTCCCGTTCCCGATGAAAGGCTGCAAAAGCTCGCTCAAATTCTGAAACCCGAAAAGGTCACCCCTACGATCCTGGAATTCTGGGATATCGCCGGCCTGGTAAAAGGGGCCAGCAAAGGGGAAGGGCTGGGAAACCAATTCCTGGGACACATCCGCAACGTGGACGCCCTGGTCCACGTGGTCCGCTGTTTCGAGGCGGAAAGCGTAACCCATGTTTACGCCACTCTGGACCCCAAGCGGGATATCGAGATCGTCCAGACCGAACTCATCCTGGCCGACCTTCAGACCGTGGAAAAGCATCTCAGCAAAGCCCTCCACCAGGCGAAAGTGGGGGACAAAAAATCCTCCGCCGAAGTGCCGGTCCTTAAGGCCATTCAGGATCGGCTGGCCAGGGGAAGCCCGGCGGCCGGTCTGGCCTTTTCCGAAGAGGGTCAGAGGGTCTTCCGCTCATTGGAGCTTCTCACCGCCAAACCGGTCTTGTATGTGGCCAATGCCAGCGAGAAAGAGCTGAAGGAGCGCCGCTGGATTCCTCCGGTGGAAGAACTGGCGGCGCGCGAGAAAGCTCCCGTAGTGGTCCTCTGCGGCGATTTGGAGGCCGAGATGGCCGAACTCTCCCCCGCCGAGCGGGATGAGTTCCTTAGCGACATGGGACTCCAGGACCCCGCCCTGAATCAACTCATCCGGGTGGGGTACGGCCTGCTGGACCTGATCACCTTCTACACCACCGTCGGGCCGGAACTCCGCGCCTGGACCGTTCCCCGCGGAACATCGGTCCCCCAGGCGGCGGGGAAAATCCATACGGATATGGAGCGGGGGTTCATCCGCGCGGAGGTCATCTCCTTCGACGAATTCGTCGCCGCCGGTTCCTCGGCTGCGGCCAAGGAAAAGGGGTTGATCCGGGTCGAGGGAAAAGAGTACCGCGTCCAGGACGGCGATATCCTGCATATCCGGTTCCATGTCTGAAACCCGCTCCTCGCTTTCGAACCCCCTGCGCGCCGCAATCGTCCTCCCCGCGGGGCTGGCGGCCATGTCCTTTGCCTCCATCCTCATCCGCTTTTGCGATGCCCCTCCCCTGGTGATCGCCGCCTACCGCCTGACCCTGGCAACCTCGATCCTTCTCCTCCTGGCCCTGCCGACAACCCTCCGCGAGTCCCGCCGTTTGACCCGGAAGGAGATTTTTCCCTCCATGGGCGCAGGCCTATTTCTCTGTTTCCATTTCGCCTTCTGGATCACTTCGCTGAAGTACACGACCGTGGCCAGCTCGGTGATCTTTGTGACCACGAACCCCATATTTGTGGCCATCGCCTCCGCCTTCATCCTCGGGGAAAAAATATCCCCGGCCCTGTTTCTTTCCATCCTCCTGGCCGTAGTCGGCGGAATGGTCATCGGCTGGGGTGACCTGGGAAAAGGCCAGGACCCGGTTTACGGAGATTTTCTCTCCCTCCTGGGAGCGGTCATGGCCAGCGGCTTACTCCTGGTGGGCAGGAGAGTGCGCCAGAAGGTCAGCCTTACAACTTATATAACCCATGTTTACGGGGTGGCCGCTGTTTCCCTGGTCCTTCTGGCTTTCCTCAACGGGGATGCTTTATTCGGCCACTCGCCCAAAGACTACCTGCTCTTCCTGCTCCTGGCCGTGGGACCGCAACTGATCGGGCATTCCTCCCTCAACTGGGCCTTGAGGTTTTTTCCCGCCACCCTGGTGGCGGTGTTCATCCTGGGAGAACCGATCGGGGCAGCCCTCCTGGCTTATTTCATCCTGGGGGAAAGCCCCGGAGTCGGCCTTCTTGTTGGAGGTGCCATGGTTCTTCTCGGCATTTACCTGTCGGTGAGGCAAGAGAGGCGGCTGGGGAAAAATTCATGAGGAATGGGAAATTCGCAATGGGAATTGCGGAGGGGGGGAAAGCCTCTTGCCTTCCATCCAGGGCCTTCGGCTTTTGGCCATGTTTTCCTCTACCTGCCCTGCGGTCTTCTCGGTTGATCTTTGTTTTTTGGGTTCTCCTTCTTCTTTTGGCCGCCTGCGCACCCAAGAAAATCACCTACCCCCCCTATGAACCGGGGAAAGAAATCCGCTACCGGGAAACCGGGATCGCTTCCTGGTACGGGGAAGATTTCCACGGGCGGAAAACGGCCAATGGGGAAACCTACGACATGCACGCCATGACCGCAGCCCACCGAACGCTGCCCTTCAACACCCGGGTTCGGGTCACCAACCTGGATAACGGCCGGAAGACGGAGCTACGAATCAACGACCGCGGTCCCTTTGTCCCCGGACGGATTATCGATTTGTCCCGGAGCGGAGCGAAAGAGCTCGAAATGCTGGGACCGGGAACGGCGAAAGTGCTCGTGGAAGCAGTCGGATTTGCCCCGGGAGCGGCCCTTTCACTCGAAGGAACCTATTCGATCCAATTGGGAGCTTTTCTGGAGAGAGATAATGCCTACCGGTTCCGGGAGGACCTGGCCAAACGACATCCCCACGTGCGCGTGGTCCTGTGGGAAACCCACACCAAACGGTTCTACCGCGTCCGCCTGGGCGCCTTCCGCACCGAAGAACAGGCCCGGCGCTACCAGGAAAACCTGAGGAAGGAAAGCCTGAGCGGCTTCGTCGTGCGGGAAGACTGATTGAAATGCGGAATTCGGAATGCGGATTTTGGAATAAATATACGATCCTTCGTCTAATGAAACGGAGGTCTGCGCAGAGAAATGATGAATCTTTTTTGAATCCTGAGAATCTGATTTTGTCTACATCCAAATATCTCGTTTTTCCCGCATTCCCCATTCCGCATTCCGCATTTGATCGGGGTCCTTTTCTCCGCCCCTTTCTTGTGATATATTTTCTTAAAAAAATGGGAGCGTCGGAAGTGAATCTTTTTCCCAAGCGCAAGAGTTTTCCGGTCCTGATCCTGCTTTTCCTGCTTCCCGCTTCGGCCTTTTCCTTTTCCCTGGAGGGGCGGGTCAAGGAGTTCACCCTGGATAACGGGATGAAGGTGTTGATGCTGGA
Source organism: Syntrophaceae bacterium (assembly GCA_013388675.1). Lineage (GTDB taxonomy): Bacteria > Desulfobacterota > SM23-61 > SM23-61 > SM23-61 > SM23-61. The sequence continues at coordinate 31,069 of JACAEW010000237.1, forward strand.
GCGCCGCCAATCCCCGACCCTCTCTTTCTACATCCGGTTTCGCGTGGGCGCAGTGGATGAAAATGTGGGGGCCACCGGGACCGCCCACCTCCTGGAACACATGCTCTTCAAGGGAACCCGAACCCTGGGGACCAAGAACTACGCCGAAGAGGAAAAAGTCCTGAGCCGCCTGGATTCCGTGGTTGCCACCCTCGAGGCGGAAAGAGCCAAAGGAGAGAAAGCGGACAAGGATTTTCTCCGACACCTGGAAGAGACCTTTCAGAAGCTCCAGGCCGAACATAAAAAATGGGTGGTCAAGGATGAGATCGAGCGGGTTTACTCCGAAAACGGCGCAGTCGGGTTCAATGCCTTTACCAGCCAGGATAGCACGGCTTACGTGGTCAGCCTCCCCTCCAACCGACTCGAGCTGTGGGCGCGGATCGAATCGGACCGCTTGTTGAACCCCGTGCTGCGGGAATTCTACTCGGAACGGGATGTGGTCATGGAGGAGCGCCGCCGGACCTACGATTCCAAGCCGGAGCGAAAGATGATGGAGCATTTCCTGGCCGCTTCCTTCATCGCCCACCCGTATGGTCGGCCGATCATCGGATGGGCCTCCGATATCCAGAGCCTGGATAGGCAGGCCACGGAGGAGTTCTTCCGCACCTTCTATTCCCCGGCCAACACTACCCTGGCCATCGTGGGGGATATGAATCCGGAAGAGGCCTTGCCCCTAATCAAGAAATACTTCGAAAGGATCCCCCGGCAGGTCCTTCCTCCTCCCTTGAAAACCCGGGAGCCAGAGCAGGCCGGGGAGCGGCGCATCCAGGTGGAGGCCGATGCCAACCCCGAATTGATCATGGGATTTCACAAGCCCAACTCCCCCCACCCGGATGACGCCGTGTGCGAAATCATCGAAGGGGTCCTGAGCTACGGCCGAACCTCCCGCCTCTACCGCCGCCTTGTGGAAGGGGAGAAAATCGCCGTCAGCGCTTCGGCCTCCAACGGTTTTCCCGGAGAGCGCTATCCCAACCTCTTTATTCTCTCCGGGACGCCGCGCCACCCCCACTCCCTGGCGGAACTGGAAAAGGCCTTGCTCGAGGAGTTGGAACGTTTGAAGAAAGAACCGGTCGCCCTCCCCGAGCTGCAAAAAATCAGAAACCAGATTCAGACCTCTTTTCTCCGGAATCTCGATTCCAATTCCAGCCTGGCCTACTGGCTCTCGTATGGCCAGTCTCTTTTCGGGACCTGGCGCTACGTCACCGATCGCATCCAGGCGTATGAGAAGGTGACCCCGGAAGATGTGCGCCGGGTGGCCCAAAAATACTTCATCCCGCGAAATCGAACCGTAGCCACCCTGGTAAAGCCGTCCCCGACTCCTTGATTCAGAGGAAAAGAGAACCTATGAAGCGCCGGACACTTGGTTTTTTTCTCATCCTTCTTTTCTTTTTGGGCCTGATCGGCGGAGGGGCAAACGCCCAGGAGGATGACCTCCTCAAGCACCCCCGGGACATGAAATTTCCCCCCCTCTCCTTCCATCCGCCCAAAGCCGATCGCACGGTGCTATCCAACGGGATCGTGGTTTACTTCCTGGAAAACCCGGAACTCCCCCTGATCCGGATTTCCGCCCTGATCCGCACCGGCTCCATCCAGGACCCGCCCGGCAAAAGCGGGCTGGCCCGCTTGACCGCCGGGGTCATGCGCAACGGGGGCGCCGAGGGCCGGCCTTTCAAGGAAATCAACGAGACCCTGGAAGCGTTGGCGGCGCAAATCGAGTTTTCCATGGAAATGGAGTCGGGAAGCGGTTACCTTTTCGCCCGGAAACAGGATTTTCCCAGCGTCCTGCCCATTTTTGCCGATCTCCTCATGTGGCCCTCCTTCGACCCCGGCCAGCTCGACTTGGCCAAGAAGGCGGAGATCGAAGCCATCCGGCGGCAAAACGACAACCCGGAGGAGATCGCCTACCGGGAATTCCGCAGGGCCCTCTACCGGGGCAATGCCCGGGGCCGGACTCCCACCGTAGAATCCATCGAGAGCATCAAACGAGAAGACCTGATCGTTTTTCACCGGAAGTATTTTCACCCCACCACGCTTTTCCTGGGAGTTTCCGGAGACTTCAAAAAGGAGGAAATGATCCCCCTCCTGGAAAAAACTTTCGGAAGCTGGAACCGCTCTCTTGTAGAAATCCCGGCCATCGACCTTCCCTCCCCCCAGGGGGAGAAATCCATCTACCTTGCGCCCAAGGACATTCCCGCCTCGACGATCCTTTTGGGACACCTTTCCCTCCCCCAGAGCCATCCGGATTACTTTCCCTTCAAGGTATTGAACTTCATCCTCGGAGGGGGAGGTTTTAACTCCCGCCTCACCCAGGAGGTCCGCTCCAACCGGGGCTTGGCCTACAGCGTGGGAAGCTTCTACAGCGGCCGGGTGGGATACGGGGTTTTCGGGGCCCTCTGCCAGACCCAGGCCGCCACCACTCACCAAGCCATATCTCTGCTTTATGAAATCATCGGGGGGATGAAGGACAAGCCGCCCACGCCGGAAGAGGTCGAGTGGGCCAAGAGCACCCTGATCAACCAGTTCATCTTTTCCTTCTCTTCTTCGGCGGCCGTCGTCGGGCAGCAGATGAGGCTCGAATACGACGGCCTCTCCGATGACTATCTCGAAAAATACCGGGAGAGGGTGGCTTCGGTGACCGTAGCCGACCTGGAGCGGGCCGCCCGGGAACACCTCCATCCGGAAAAATCCGTCCTGGTCGTCGTGGGCCGGGAAGAGGGTTTCGAAAAGCCCCTCTCCTCCTTCGGAACCGTCACCCGCATCGAGTTAAAATCCTCTCCGTAAAGGGAGAAAAATGAAAATCCTCCTGATCCAGCCTCCCTACCCTTTTTCCGAGTTCCCCAAGCCCTCCTCGGCCCTTATGTCCCTGGGCACGATCCTGGGACGGGAGGGGAAGGAGGTGGAAGTCCTGGACCTCCTGTCCACCCGTTACTCTACCGATAAGATCGACTCCCGTTTGGCCCGTTTCCAGCCCGATGTGATCGGGATCACGAGCGTGACCATGAACTTTCCCCTGGCCGTTCAGACCCTTCAGTACTGCAAGGAGAAAATGCCCCAAACCACGGCCGTCATGGGGGGACCCCACGTGACCTTTACCGACGAGGAAACGCTCCGCCGATTCCCCGGGGTGGACATCATCGTCCGGGGGGAGGGCGAGGCCACGGCCCGGGAGCTGATCCAGGCCCTGGAAAAGGGCGAGAGCCTGGAAAGGGTCAAGGGCCTGACCTTTCGGCGGAATGGAAAGCTCCAAAGGACCGAAGACCGTCCCTTCATCCCGGACCTGGATGTCCTCCCCATTCCCGACCGGACCCTCTTTCCCCTCTCCCGTTATTTGGCCATGCGCGTCCCGGCCAGCATTCTTTCCAGCCGGGGCTGTCCCATGGACTGTTCTTTCTGCGTCGGCCATCGCATGACCGGCCGCAAGGGCCGCTTTCGCAACCCCTTGCGGGTCGTGGACGAGATCGAAGCTGCCCTGCTTCTGGGCTTCGAAGAAGTCTGCATCGACGACGACCTGTTCACCCGCAAGCGCAGTCATGTTTACACCATCTGCGACGAAATCCTTCGCCGCGGATTAAAGATAAACCTGTACATCTTCGCCCGGGTGGACACGGTGGATGCCCCCCTTCTGAAAAAATTACGAGAGGCGGGCTGCCGGATGATCTGCTTCGGCCTGGAGAGCGGCAA
>JACAEW010000214.1 GCA_013388675.1 Syntrophaceae bacterium
AGACCCGGGAAGCTCAAAATCTTCCTCAAGCACCCACTCGATTGGGAGAAGACCCTATTTATTAAGCCCCGATGCGCGGAGGCTATAGGTTTTTTCGATCGTTCTAACCAGGTTGGCGAGGGTCCGGTTGACCGGGGTATCGATTCCCAGCTTTTCTCCCTCCCGGACGATGGCCCCGTTGATGAAATCCACCTCCGTCTCCCGCTGGGCCAACACATCCTGAAGCATGGAAGAATAATTCGCAGCGGTAGCAACGCAGGCATCCAGGACCTTTTTCACGGCGTCGGGATAGGGAAGACGGATCCCCCTGGCCCTGGCCACCCGCTCCCCTTCTTCCACCAAACCCTTCACGATCTCCCGCGTTTCCTCGTGGTCGGCCAGAATCCCGTTGGCCAGGCGGGTAATGGCCGTGACCGGGTTCACTCCCGCGTTTACCAGGAGTTTCCCCCACACGTCATTCCAGACCTCCTCGGACACATGGGCCGAAAGACCCGCCCGGTTGAAGGTCGCTGCGATCTTTTCCGCCCGCGGGCTCGGTCCTCCCCGCATCTCCCCGATGACCGTCTCACCCCGGCCTGCGTAACGGACCCGGCCCGGCTCCAAGTAGGTGGAGGCGTTTAGGGTCACCCCGGCCAGGATTCGGCCCCCCCCAACAACGGCCTCGATGGTTTCGGGGTTTCCCAGACCGTTCTGCACGGTCAATCCCGCTGTTTCCGGGCCGAAGAGGCACCGGGCCCTCCGGGCGGCCTGCTCGGTCTGCCGCGACTTGGGCAACAGGAGGACGAGATCGCAGACGCCGACCTCCTCGGGATTCAAGGTTGCTTTCTTGGGGCGAATGGATACTTCGGCCCCTTCGGGCTCCACGATGCGGATGCCGGAAGCGCGGATCGCCGAGACAATATCTTCCCGGATGTCGATGGCGTAAACTTCCTCCCCGCCCCGGGCCAGATAGCCGGCATACAAAGACCCGAGCGCTCCCGTTCCCACAACCGCGATTTTCATGGCCTTGAATCGTTCTCGTTTCTTGTTGCCGGTTGCTCGTTCCGGGTTATCCCAACCCATTTTTGCATGCTACCGGTTATCGAGCAACGAGAAGCCAGCAAGCCGCAATGAATCAGGATAAGAGGTGATCCACAATCCCGCCCATGGACAGGAGGAAAGCCGGGTTCCCTTCATAAGGGGGAGTCCCCGCCAGGTCGGCTTCCACCACCTTCGGATCATAAGAGATAAAACCCAGGAAGGGCAGGCCGGGCATCTTTCCCCGAAGAAACTCCCGGTCTCCCTCGCTCCGAATTTTATTTCCGATCAGGCCGATGCTTTTCAGCCCGATATCCCCGGCCAGCTGGCGGATCTTCTGGGCCACTTCGAGGCTCCGCTGCCCGGGTTCCACTACCACGATGAGCTTGTTCACCGCCTGGGCCGTGGCCCGCCCCAGGTGTTCAACCCCGGCCTCCATGTCCAGGATGACCGCCTCGTTACGCCCCACCAGGAGATGGGCGACCAGGGTGCGGACCATGACGTTTTCGGGGCAAACGCACCCCCCTCCCCCCTTTTGGACCGTGCCCATGACCATCAGGCGAATCCCGTCTTTTTCCAGGCTGTATTTATCCGGCAGGTCATCGACCCGGGGATTCAGCTTGAAGTACCCCCCCATGGAGCCGGTCTTGGCTTCGGTCCGCTCCTCGATGAGTTCCTTCATTTCGGCGATGGGCGTAAGGCGTTGTTCTGGCGGGAATCCAAGGGCCAGGGCCAGATTGCTCGCCGGGTCGGCATCGATCACCAGGACCTTCCGTCCCCGATCGGCCAGCACCCGGGCCAGCCCCGCCACCACCGTGGTCTTCCCTACTCCGCCTTTTCCGGTCACCGCGAGTTTCATAATCCTAAAGCCGGTAATGGGTTAGAGGTAATGGGTCATAGGGATTGGGGAATCGGCAATGGGTCTTGGATGCGCCATTAATATTTATTACCTATAACCCATGACCCCTGACCCATGACCCGCCTTTATAAGTTTCCAGACGACCGTTTCCGCCAGAATGACGATGTCTTCCACCGGCAGATAGCCGGTTATGGATGAATCGAAGAGAACATTTCCTTCCGGGGGAAATTCGGCATCTCCCTTCCATAAAACCATGCCCAGGGCCACTCGGGGGAAAGCCCGAATTTGGACCCCCGTATCCCCCATGTCCCAGGGTTCTCCCCCGGCTTCCCGGGACGCCAGGGCCAGGAGTCTTTGGGGGTCTTCGCCGAAATATTTCACCAGGGGCGCCTTGCAGCGCTGCAAAAAAACGGGATGGTAGAAAGTCCCGCCGGGTATCTCGGCGAAAGAGACCCACTTTCCGGTGGGCGGAATGCCCGAGGCCCTTTCCAAATAATGGAGAATCAGAATCTCCTCACGAGGAGAAAGGGGCACGCCGCCCGTTGTTTCTAGGGTTCCCTCGGGCAGCAAAAGCCAAACCTCTCTCCCTAAGTACCGGACTCCGACCCGGTTCGTGCCCTTTTGCCGGGCTTCGGCCCATCCCCCGCTTCGCGCCGCCGTTCCCGCCGGGTCCGACTTCCGAAGGCCTTCCAGAGCCATCCAGCGGGCCAGGGAGAGATTTTCCTGTTTGGGCAGCATAAAAAAGCTTGCAGGGGCGGTTCGCGCGCCGCCTC
>JACAEW010000188.1 GCA_013388675.1 Syntrophaceae bacterium
CCGAGGCTGTCCCGCCCCGGGCGGGATGCCCCCCTGGGCCTGGGCGATGGAGTCGTTTTCTACCTTTTTACCCACTCGATTGGGAGAAGACCCCAGAGGGAAAAGGAGTGAGATCGAATAAAAAATTTTTTGTAAACAATTTTTACATTATCGAGCTAGAAAAAAAATTCAATTGTTGCTAGAATTTACCCTACGAATGGGCCTGGCTGAAGTAAGCAATGTAAACCCATTTAACAAGAAAGCCCTTCTCTAAAATTCCAGCTACAATTTTTTATTTAAATATTAAAGGGTTATGAACTGGCTTTGGATTTGCTTTAGGGGAAATTTCGAACCTGATTTTCGTTACCAGGTTGGCCACATGGGAAAAGAGTTCCGAATATGTGAGGAATCCTAGAAATCCCCCTTGATCGCTTATAGGATGTCTGCCCAGGGGAAAAGGCTAAGCATTTTTCATTTCAATTGCTGAAGGGTTTGAACAATATTCTATGAAAATTCTTGATGCCGAAATGGCCGCCCCCGGCCTGTCGGAGAAAATAATTAAAGGGGCAATGCTTGATATTCACAGAGTGATTTATGACCTTTCCTCCCAGCCCGACGCCAAGGTCCCCGAACCCGGCATCCTGGTCTTGCTCGGTGTGGGTTTGATTGCCCTCGTCGTCTTGGGCATTATCAAGAAGAAAAGGAGCGCCACCAAAGGAAAAAGCATTCCCTGAGGAATCGCCCTGTTCCATGGACCTGCTTTTGGGTTTTTCGCCAAAAAGGCGATTTTTTCCACTTCAACCCGACCTGCCTCTTGTCGAAGCAGTTATTCCTTTTGACTTCTGGAAGAAAGTTCTATAATAAATCAGGCTCTCCCAATCTTCTCCGCCAGACAAAAAGGCTTTCCTGAAACTTTGAAGCACACGATCGGATAACGATAGCCTGCATCTTTCCTTTGGAGGTGGCCATGAAACGACTCGGGACCTGGATTTTTGTTATGACATGGCTTGCCGCGATCTCTCCCGCCTATGCCCAGGAAGGGGTAAAGGAGAACGTCAAGGAACTTCTCAAAGCGGTGGTAAAGGTTCGGGCAGCGGTCCCGGATTATGCCCGCTCGGCGAGGACTCTTGGGACCGAAAGAGAGGGAAGCGGGGTCCTCATCGATATGCAGGGTCACATCCTGACCATCGGCTATTTGATCCTGGAGGCTGAGAGTGTGGAGGTGGTTGGGCCCGACGGGAAAGCGGTCGGCGCCCAATCGATTGCTTATGACCACATAACCGGATTTGGGGTCTTGAAGGTTGATAAGCCTTTGGAAGCGAAGCCGATGCAATTGGGCCAGTCTTCGGAGGTCAAAGAGGGAGACCCGATCTTGGTGGCGACTCATGGGGGAGAAGAAGGCGCCATGGGGGCCCGGATTGTTTCCCGGAAGGAGTTTGCCGGCTACTGGGAATATCTCCTGGATGACGCTATTTTTACCGCCCCGCCCCATGCGAACTTCGGAGGGGCGGCCCTGATTGACCATAACGGAAAATTAGTAGGGATCGGATCGCTTTTCACCCAGATCGCCATCGCCGGCTTGGGCATGATTCCCGGGAACATGTTTGTGCCCATCGATTACCTGAAACCCATTCTTTCCGAAATGATCACCAAAGGCCGCTCGCCCGAGCCTCCGCGGCCCTGGCTGGGATTAAACGCCGAGGAGGCTCACGGCCGTGTTTTTGTTACGCGGGTGGTTTCGGAAGGCCCCGCGGAAAAAGCGGGCCTCAAAGTCGGAGACATCCTTCTCGCGGTGAACAAAAAAGAGATCAGCGGGCTTGCGGATTTCTACCGGAAAGTCTGGGCCCTGGGCAAGCCGGGGGTCGAGGTCACCCTAACCCTGCTGCAGGGAATTCAAATTCAGGATATCAAGGTGAAATCAGGGGACCGTTACCAGTACTACCCGCTGAAGGCGCAGAAGAAAATTTAAAAAATGGGTCAGGGGTCATAGGTCATGGGTGATGGGTAAGACCTTCCCTTTTGCCCCCCGCCTCTAACCCTTAATCCATTACCCATTACCCCGAACCCATTACCTTGTTTTTATTATGGACATCCGGGTTGGCTGCTGCGGGTTTCCCAAGGCCAGGAGTGAATATTACAAGGTCTTTCGAATTGTGGAGGTGCAGCAGACTTTCTACCAGCCGCCCGCCTTGAAAACTGCGGCAAAATGGAGAGAAGAAGCGCCTTCGGGTTTTGAATTCACCCTCAAGGCTTGGCAGTTGATCACCCATGAAGCGAAAAGCCCCACGTATAAGCGCCTAAACCTCGGCTGGCCTGCCGCTAAACTGGCCCACTGCGGCTCTTTTAAAACAACCGATGAAGTAGCCTGGGCCTGGGAGCAGACCAGGGAAATTGCTGCCGTCCTTAAGGCGAACTGCGTGGTCTTTCAATGCCCGCCCAGCTTCCATCCCTCCCCGGATAATATTAAAAACCTGAGGGCTTTCTTCGGAAAGGTAAAAAGGGATCACCTTCGCCTGGTCTGGGAGCCAAGGGGCACTTGGACGCCCCGGGACATTCGCGACCTTTGCCAGGAAATGGACCTGATCCACGGAGTTGACCCTTTTAAGGGCGACCCGCAATGGGACCCGGTCCGGTATTTCCGCCTCCACGGGATTACCGGCTATCGCTACTCCTTTTCCGAGGAAGACCTGAACACCCTCCGGGCAAGATGCCGGGAAATGGCCTACTGCCTTTTCAACAACGTAAACATGTGGGCCGATGCCATAGCCTTCCGGAATCTGCTCCAGAAGGGATAGGTGCGTTGGCTTTTCTTCGCCCTTTGGCCCGAGTGATTTTTCGCCAGGAATACATATCCCTTTTCTTTTTCCATCCCGGCAAGGGGCTTTTCTACTTTCTCTTCTTGTCTGCCGGGGCCAATTTCCTTCTCCTCCCTTTCGCTTCCACAAACCATAGGCTGCCATTTAATGGTTCTTTCCTATCGGTTCCTTCCCAGGGGTTTAAAACCGAGCCAAACGGCAATGATCCTCAATCTTCCTATCGCCCCATTTTACCCGCTAGCCTTCCCGCCTCTTATCCCCGGGGAGGGGAGGCCAGGCTGACTCCCCCATCCACCACCAGGGCAATCCCGGTGATGTAGCGGGATTCGTCGGAAGCGAGGAAAAGAGCGGCGTAGCCGATGTCCCACCCGGTCCCCTCGATCTTGAGGAGAGAAGCCTGCCGCCGTCGTTCCCGAAGGTCCTCGGACATTCCCTGCGAATAGACCATGGGGGTATAAACCGGCCCGGGCACAATGCAGTTTACCCGAATTCCTTCCATACCATGGTCAACGGCCATGGCCCGCGTAAGGGCAATCACAGCGCCTTTCGAGGCCGTATAGGGTGTCAGTCCCCGGGGGCGCAGCGCAGAAATCGAAGAGATGTTGATGATCGAACCCCCTCCGCCCTTGGCCATTGCCGGTACGGCAAATTTCCCGGTAAGCATCATGCTTTTCACGTTTACCGCCATGACCCGGTCCCATTCTTCCTCTCCAACCGCCACAACGCTCCCGCGGCAACCGATTCCCACGTTATTATCGAGGATGTCGAGGTGGCCCCACCGGGACACGGCCCGTTCAACCATGGCGCGGCAGTCCTCCGACTTGGAAACGTCGGCCACGAAGGCCTCGGCCTCACCGTTTTCTTTCCGTATCATTTCCAGCGTTTCTTCCGCAGCGGCGGGATTATTATCCACGACCAGGACTTTCGCCCCCTCCCGGGCGAAGAGAATAGCGGTGGCTCGTCCGTTGCCGATCCCGGGGGCGCGCGATCCGGCGCCTGTTACGATGGCGATCTTGCCTTCCAGTCTGGGTTTCAAAGGCATAAGCCCCCCTTTTAACAACCGTTAGATTTCCATTCGGACAAGAGCATCTTCGGCGGAGCGCAGAAGGCCCATCGGCCCAGCCATAAGCGGTGCTCGCGTTGCCCTTTTTCGGGTCCCAAAGGAAGGGGCCACCGGGTCTAGGCGTGCTCGACTAGTTCGATGCGCGTGTCTTCCGGGCCGCGGACGTAGGCGATCCTGACTCCCGGCCGGATGGTTTTGGGCTCCACCGCAAATTCCGCCCCCTTGGCTTTCAATTCGGCGACGGCTTCGTCCAGGTTATTCACCCGGAGGCCGAAGTGGTCCAGGCCCAGGTAAGGGCCGGAAGGGCAGGCCGGCGTTTCCTGCTCCGGGAGAACCCTTAGAATATAAATGGACACGCCCCCGAGTTCCAGGTCGATCCGCGGTTTGCCGTCGGACTGAGTGGACTCGATAATCTTCGCCCCGAACATCTTATGGTAATACTGGGCCGTA
>JACAEW010000022.1 GCA_013388675.1 Syntrophaceae bacterium
ACTGAGGTGCAGGTGCGGGAGGTGGATCCTGTTACTTTTATCAGGGAGAAGCAGATTCCGGTCACGGAGACCGTTCCCTTGCTTAGGCTGCGCCGGCGGCACCATTCGGGAAGCATGGTTGAGCAACAACTGGCCATTCCCAGGCCACTCCGGTTCCCCTTTCACGTAAACCTGGCTGACCACCTTCTAACGGGAGAGCCCCTGGCAGTCAGCCCTCAATCTGCAGCCCGGGTGATCGCAGTGTTGGAGGCGGCCACACGCTCTGCGGAAAGAGGCGGTGTTCCGGAGGTGCTCTGTGTCTGAAGAGAGCCTTCAAAAGCAAATTCCTTCAGGCCCATCGAGAAAGGTCAGACGTTTGCAATGGGGGGTCCTTGGCAGCGCTCAGATCGCCCGACGATGCGTGATCCCAGCACTGCATAGATCCCGGAATGGTGAATTGCATGGACTGGCCTGCCGATCAGAAGAGCGTGTTCAGTCCCTCGCTCAAAAGCACGAGATTCCTTTGGCCTGCGGAAGCTATGAGGAATTGCTCGGGAATCCGCGAGTAGAAGCGGTCTATATTCCTTTGCCCAACCATCTTCATTCCGAATGGACGCTCCGGGCCATAGGAGCCGGAAAACATGTGTTATGCGAAAAGCCCTTGGCCTTGAATGCTAAAGAAGCCCAGGTGATGGTGCAAGCCGCGCGAGAGAGAGGCGTCTTTCTGATGGAAGCATTTATGTACCGTTTTCACCCGCGTAGCCGTCGAATCAAAGCCTTGGTCGATCAAGGTGCTATTGGCGCCCCCCGGCTCATTCGGGCGGCCTTTTGCTTTCGGCACCCCGATCCTACAAATGCCCGCTTCCAGCCGGAGATGGGAGGCGGGGCTCTGTTGGATGTAGGTTGCTACGGGGTTAGCCTCGCGCGGTGGATTTTCGGGGCAGAACCCGAGATGGTTCAGGCCTGCGTTGAGTACGGGGTAAGCGGGGTGGACCTGACAACGGTCGGTCTTCTGCGCTTTTCCGGAGGACGGTTGGCGGTGGTGGAAGTAAGCTTCCAGACCGCGCTGCAGCAAACCTTCAGCATTGTGGGAACGGAGGGGGCCATTGAACTGCCGCATGATGCCTTCATCCCCTTGGAGAAAGACGCCATATTCAGGCTGCGGGGCGTCGATGAAGAAGAGGGGAAAGTGGAGGTGATTCCCGGAGTAGACGAATACCAGTTGATGGTTGAGCATTTCGCGGATGCCGTTTTGGGGAATGCAAGCTTGGATTTTCCTCCGGAGGAGAGTGTGAATAATATGCGCGTTCTGGATGCGCTGGCCCAGGCAGCGCGAGAAAGCCGGCCAGTGGAGGTAACAAAAAGAGGATGCGAATGACCGGCATATAACGGAGAGCGGATCCCCGAAGGTGTGAAAAAATTGGTGCAGGGGGGATTTTTCGGGAAAATTTCCAATGATATCAAGGGGCAAATTTCCCATTTTTTAATTTTTTCACACCTTCCCCCTGCAAGGGGGAGAAATCTCTTAGGGGTATATTCTTTGGGGAAAGGATCTGCCAATGGAAAAGATCAGATTGGGGATCAGTACCTGCCTTCTGGGAGAAAATGTCCGCTTCGACGGCGGGCACAAATTGGACCCCTTCCTCACCGGCACCCTGGGCCGGTACGTGGAGTACGTCCCCGTCTGTCCCGAGGTGGAGGGCGGTTTCGGGGTCCCCCGGGAATCCTTTCTGCTGGTGGGCGCGCCCGAAAACCCCCGCCTGGTCACCACCCGGACCCAGGTCGACCACACGGAACGCATGGTCCAGTGGACCCGGAAACGGGTGCAGGACCTGGAGAAAGAAGATCGATGCGGCTATATCTTTAAGGGTGGTTCTCCCAGCAGCGGTATGGAGCGGGTGAAGGTTTATGGTCAAAATGACGTTCCCGCAAAAATCGGGGTGGGAATGTTTGCCCGAGCGTTTATGGAACCTTTCCCTTTGCCACCGGTTGAGGAGGAATGACGGCTCAACGACCCCAAACTCCGGGGAAATTTCATTGCAAGAATCTTCACCCTAAAAAGGCGGCGGCAGGCCCTGGAGGAAAAGAATAACATAGATAGGTAGATAGGTTGATGGCTTTTCATACCCAGCACAAACTCCTCATCCTATCACATAGTCCGAAACATCATCCAATGATGGGAAAGCTCGTAGCGAAAGCAAAAGAAATCCCGTGGATAGATCTGCAGGAAGAATATCAGCGTCTTCTCCTGGAGGCCCTTTACAATGCGTGGATAGGACTTCAACCCCCACATTCCCCATGACGCCGGCCAGATGTTGCTCTTAAACCACTTTTTCTTTCTGGCCTAAAAGACCGGGGCTCAGCAGATCCATCACCCCTTCCTCCCCCACGAGTCTTTACATGCAGTGATCCCTGGAAAACTTCCTGCAGCCGGGGCCGCATCAGTAATTCTCGGCATAAAGCTCAAAAAAAGCTTGTGGGTGTGCACAGGTCGGGCACTTAAGAGGCGCTTCGAAAGCCTCGACGACACGACCGCATTCCCTGCATTTCCAAAGGGCTTTGTGGGGCTTTTTGAAGAAGCTCTTCTTCTGCAACGCCTCGGCTAGCTTATTGAACCGTCTTTCGTGCCATTCTTCGACGGCGGCGACCTGCTTGAACGTCTCTGCTACATTATGGAAGCCCTCCTGAATGGCGTCTTCAGCACAGCCCCTGTAAAGAGTCGTCCACTCGTGTCGTTCACCGGCAGCAGCCGCTCTCAGATGGGCCAGAGTGTCGCCGTCAACGCCCGCCGGGTAGCCCGCAGTGATCGTCACCTCGCCCCCCTGGAGGTGTTTGAAAAAAAGCTTGGCATGCTGTTTCTCGTCATCCGAGGTTTCGAGAAAAAGGCTGCTGATCTGCTCAAAACCCTCCTTTCGAGCAACGCTTGCTGCGAAGGAATAACGGTTGCGGGCCTGAGACTCGCCCGCAAAAGCTGCAAGCAAATTCTTTTCGGTCTTGGATCCTTTCAGCGCCGTCATGTTTTCACTCCTTTCCTGCTTATGGGTCTATAATAATTTATCAGATAAGACACGCCCTATGCGTCATGGTCTCCCGCGGCAAGACCAGGTTCCACCACCTTACGCAAATCTTCCCAAAACTTCATTCTTTTCGCCGAGTCCGCAGGCGAAAGGGCAGGAAACTCCAAGAAAGGAACCTGGATGCTTTCCTTGGCGAACTCTTCCATGAGTATTTCAGCCATTATTCCTGCAAGCACCGGATCACCGGGTGCAGGATGATCAACTGGATTCGGCGATTCGGTTTGATATTTATTCACCTTGTGTTTTCCCCAATGGATGCCGCATGTAGGGCTATTCTCTAAGCCAATAAAACAGACAAGGCGATACTTGTTCTTAATAAATTCCTTGACCATGAGAATTGGGGCTTTGATTAGCTCCTTGCAGTGATTTCTGAAAAAAACATTGTCATACTGCTGGCGGCCTTGCGGGTTACGCATGAGGCCCATGGCACTCGTTTCAGGACAAAGGTATTGAATTATCCCTACATGCTTTTCCATAAGATAGTTAGTCAATTCCTTGGAGAGGGGGAAATTTTGGCCTAAAATATGAACCCGGCAATAAGGGTTAACCAGACACTGCGCTATGAGTACGATCTTCCTATCTTTTTTGCTCATTTTGAATCCTTTCCTTGTAGCTTTTGATTTTCTTAGGCCGAGTGAACCATGATAAACTCGCAAAAAATCATCACCCCGGTTCCCACCTTCTGCCGGGACAGGGTCACCGGGGCCCGGTGAATACGTAACAACAAGAAAATACTTGATTCCAGTGCCTGCCGGGATGAAAGAGAAGGGGTTTTTCTGACTTTTCACAAGACCTTCAAAGATGTATCTGCCAAGCTTTGTTACTCCTCTTGCCGGCGCATTCCTTCTCCAACAAGGGCAGAATCGACTGGAGTCTAAAAGTGACGGGGAAGGTTTTCTTAAGGTATCTCGGCCCACAGATAGATCCGGCGTATTCGAATTTGCAGGTGCCGGCGATGAGTGCCTGGTCTTCCGTTTCATATAGCTTTTTGAGATAAAACCGCTGACCTTTAATTGATCATTAGGGCTGAACCCGCTCGACAGGTATCAGTATTTCGTTACGCCGCATAAACCACGGTGTGAACGGTGAGTTATAGCGAGCCCAAACGGGTTCCCCGCCCGGTTTGAGGCCATGCTGGGCAATCCATGTCAAAAGTTGCGTTTCGTTTGCTTGAAAGTTTTTTTTGCTCCAGGTGCCCGAATAGCGAATTGTTGCCATAAGTCGCCCTGGAATGATCTTCAATCTTATATTTGGGTCCAATGGGATGGGCAGCGTTTCCATGGTAAACTGAGAGGGCATCAGAAACGTGATCCGCCATTTTTCACCCACTCGTTCCTGGCCAACTGGAGCAGTCATGGTGATTTCTACACCTTTTGCCTCCTGCGTCACCGGAGCCGTCATGGGAATGGATTGAGTCTTCCGGTTATTCCCGGAAATATAGGAGAAGAGACGGCGGAACCCCTGGTTCCCCACCTCTTCAAAATCCCCCTCAACGAAGGTCTCTGCTACAATCTGGGGCTCATACTGTCTTAGCTCAAATTCCTTATCTCTCTCCAGGACTATAAACCGGGCCTCTTCGATGGCCATAACGTGGGTCCTCGCAAAAATAAGGCTTGAAACCAATAATAATAAGGAAAAAGCAATCCGATCCAGTTTCCATGATCCCATGTGCTTGAAGCGATGACTATCGCCTGAGAAGAGCATCGTTTTCCTACCCCTTTACTTTTTCCCACCCCAGCCAACCTTCAGGCTGCCGCTGCTGGAGAAAGGTCTTCGTCTGGTGTAATCTTTACTTTAAATGCTGACTTAAGAAGAGCAAAGTCTTCTCCCAGGCAAATTCTCCTTTCTCCCGATCGATGAAATTAAAGACATGGCCTGCCTCGGGAAGGATTAGAAGCTCGCTCCCTTTGCCCGGCGGTAGTGCGCCGTACAGACGCTTGGCCTGTTCTACTGG
>JACAEW010000071.1 GCA_013388675.1 Syntrophaceae bacterium
GACGCGACCTGATGGAAGAACCGTTGCCTCAGGATGTCCCGCCCCGGGCGGGATGCCCCCCCTGGGCCCGGCCAACTCTCTTCCGGCAGGGGTAGACCCGGGAAGCTCAAAATCTTCCTCAAGCACCCACTCGATTGGGAGAAGACCCTTTGTTCTCAGGTTGGTTAAAATGAACTTGAAGTTGAAGTTCATTATGAGGTTGGAATCGATGAAAAGCTTTACGCTGGTAGAATTCAGGAGAAACATGGAAGGAACCCTGGAACGGATAGCTCAGGGTCAAAGCGTGGTTTTGAACCGCCGAGGCCGGGCCGTCGCTCAATTGGAGCCTCTTCGAAAAAGGAGTGCGCTCCCCGATGACCCCATATAGCATCTTGACGAGCTGGCCGTGGAAGGCGAGACGGCTTCCAACGAACAGATGGACCGGGAGGTTTATGGCCTCTGAGATTTTCATCGCCACCAGTGGCTTTTATGCCCTCCTCGTGCGGGGGGATGATCGGCATATCCGGGCTGCCGAAGTCTTCCGGGAAGCGGCGAGAAAGAAGCGCGGATTGGTGACCACCGATTATGTCCTCGACGAAATCGCGACCTTGCTCGTCGCTCGAGGTTACACCGCGGTTCTGGCTAATTTTTTCAACCGCGTCCGGGAATCCGAGGCCTGCCGGGTCGACTGGATGGATGCCGATTACTTCGAGAAGACCAAAGAGCTTTTCCTCAAAATCCCGCCGCGGCGCTGGTCTTTTACCGATTGTTTCAGCTTCATAATCATGAAAGAGCTTCGCCTGCGGGACGCCGTGTCAAAGGATTCCCATTTCAAGACTGCGGGCTTTACCCCGCTCCTGATCTGATGTGCGGAGAGCAGGGGATGGGATGACCTATTTGACTTCTGAAAGATCGGCGAATAGGGGGCACCTACCTCATCGCTAAGGTTGTCCAAAGTATGGAGGGGAAAGGCTTAAAAGGGCAAATTTTCCGCTACGTCCCCCATCCGCAATGGTTATGGCGCGGTGAGAGGCGAAGCGCCCCTGCCTTCTGGAAGGTCGGTTGGTCGAGCAGAGATCATCCTATTTTTTTCCATTCCAGTTTTTTTCGCGTCTTTATGCAATCGGCGTTCCTCCAGAATTTTTTCGACCGCAGCCGCTAATTCCTCATTGTCAAAAGGCTTATGGAAGAATGCCTCTGCCCCAGCCTTGATGGCACGATCCTGATTGATGGAAGCGTTTCTTCCCGTCAGAACGATAATAGAAATGTCGGAGGTGGCAAAGCGGGATTTCAAACCTTCAATTACTTTGTAGCCATCCATCCAAGGCAGACTTAGGTCAAGGATGATCAAATCTGGGTTTTGCGTTTGGGCGAGATTTAACGCAGAAATGCCATCCATTGCAGAGATAACATGGTAGCCCTCGGAGCGAAAGAGAAAACATAGTCCCTCCAGGAGATCTCTGTTATCATCGGCAATGAGGAGCTTTTCTTGGCGCATGAGTGAACATCCTTTTCTTCGGCATTTATCCGGAAAAACTTGATAAGAATCAATCCGGTATGAGGATCGCAAATGAATAAGGTCTCCCCGCCGAATTTTCCAGGATGAGAAGGTTCTGGTTTGGGAATAATAGAACGGAACCTGTCGATATTTCTTGCCCCCTTCCCCCGGGTTCCGCCAGGCTGCCGCATAAAGGCCCCTGGGGCGACCCGCCGGGTCGCCCCTACTCCAGACTGGGTGTTTTTCCCAGGTACGGCTGAACCTTCAGCTTTTTCCCATCGGTGACAAAGGTGATCGCCCCGTCCCGGTCGGTCCGCAGGACCTTCGTCCCCATCGCCTCGTATCTTTCCAGGACCGCCGGGTTGGGCAGGGGGGGTCTGGCCCCGCCCCGCACCGTGAATACGGCGTAACGGGGGCGGACGGCTTCCAAGAAAGGCTGGGTGCTCGAAGATTTGCTCCCATGGTGGGGAACTTTTATGACCGTGCTTTCCAGGTTTCCCGCGGCCTTCAATATCTCTTTCTCGCCCATCGCCTCCAAATCCCCGCAGAAGAGGAAGCTCACCTCCCCGTAGGTCAACCGCAGGACCAGGGAAGCATCATTCCCCCAGAAGGGAAGGGCTTTTTCTTTCTCCGAGGGAGGATGAAGGAATTCAACCTTCACCCCCTCAATTTCCCGCGAGCCTTCTCCCCGCCCCATCGTCTGTAAGCGCCCACCGGACTTTTCCAGGAGGGCTTGAACCAGCGGGAATTCCTCCCCCCGTTCCCCGTTGTCCCAGACCTTTTCCACCTTGAAATTGTCGAGTAAAAAAAGGAGCCCTTGAAGATGGTCGGGATGGGGGTGGGAATTGACCAGATAATCGACCGCTTTCCGCTTCTCTCTCCAAAGATACGGGGCCACGATCCTCTCCCCCGGGTCAAAGCTGCCATCGTGGGTCCCACCGCCATCGATCACCATCACCTTTCCCCGGGGAATTTGTATAACCGCGGCATCTCCCTGGCCCACATCCAAAAAGGTCACTTTAAGATTCGGGTTGTAATAAGTGAAGATATATTCATGAATTTGAATCCCGCCGTACACCGCGCCCAGGAGAATCAAGGCGGGAAGGGAGCGCTTCCAGCGTTTCAGGTTGGCGGCCAGGACCAGGATCCCGTAGATCAGGATGACCTCGGGAATGGTCGGAGTGACGACTCTCCGGGAGGCCATTGGGATCCGGCTGAAAAGGTCGACCAGAGTCAAAGAAATCTCCAGAATGAAAGAATTCAATCCGGTCAGGATATTAGCCAGGGGCGGGGAGAGAAAAACCAGGACCGCAGTCAGCAGGCTCAAAAGGGTGCCGGCAAACCCCATGAGCGGGACGAGGAGCAGATTGGAGAGAAAACCCACCAGGGAAATCCGGTTGAAATAATATGCCGCTAAAGGTCCCGTGCCCAATATGGCGGCGGTCGAGGTGAGAAGGGTGCCGGCGAGGTAGAAGAGCATTTTTCTTCTCCACGGGGGCTGCTCTTCCAACCAGCTCTTGTATGGCCAGGTCTTCAAGAAGCTGAAATATTCGGTGAAAAGAGGAATGAAATAGAGCAGCGCCGCCACCGCGAAGAAGGAAAGCTGGAAGGACATATCGAAAAGCGCCGCCGGGTTGAAGATCAGGATGAAAAAAGCGGCCACGAAGAGCGCATCGTAGAGGTCCTTTTCACGATCCAGCAGCAGGGCGAGGAGGAAGGAGAGAACCATGATCGTGGACCGCACGGCAGCCACCCCGGCCCCGGCGATGAAAAGGTAGAAGATGACCGGCACGACGGCCACCAGGGCGGAGGTTTTGTTCAGATTCAGGCGAAGGAGCAGAAAAGGGAAAAAACGGAGAATGAAGCGGGTCGCCCCAAAGAAGAAGCCCGCCACCAGAGCCACGTGAAGCCCCGAGATGGAAAGGATGTGGTTCACCCCGGAGATGATGAAACGTTCGTTCACCTCTCTGGAAATGTCCCCCCGCTCGCCCAGCACCAGTGCCTTGATGACGCCCCCGGCTTTCGGCGAGGCGGTCTCATCGATGAACTTCCGGATCCTCTCCCGTCCTCCTTCAACAAAATGGAAAAAGGTGTTCCCCTGCTTCTCTTCCAGGCGAAGGACTTCTTCCGCGCTGTTGGCGTAAGCCGTAACCCAGATTCCCTGAAGGGCCAGGAACCGCCGGTAATCGAAGGCCCCGGGGTTGGTGGCCGGCCTCGGGACATAAATCCGGGAGATGAAACGAACCCGGTCCCCGTATCGAAGGTCGACCTTTTTGTCCTTGACCGTAAGGAGCAGGTTCCCCGTTACCGGGAACTGGCTGCCCTGAAAATGGATTTTTTCCGCCCGCACATACAGCCGAACTTTATCTTCCAGGGGGTCTGGAGGGCGGTCGATCAGGCCTTCGATGTTGAATTTGGAATCTCCCGCATAGTGGAGAAGGTGATTTTGAGGAAAGCTCGGATGGAGAATGCGGCCGATGAATAGGACCCCGAAGAGGAAAAAGATCAATGCGGAAAAAACCAATCCCATTCTTCTCCTCCCCCCGGCCAAACTAATAACCAAACCCATTCCTGCCGCCAGAACCCCGGCCAGGACCCAGAAAGGAGGGAAATGAAGATCGTTCCCGCCTATAATTCCGGCCGCGTACGAAAAAAGGATAAGGGGGAGGGGGCGTCTCATGGCCCCTATTATCGACAAAACGGTTTCATTTGGAAACCCCCTTTTCAAGGGAGCCGGCCGGCCCCCCTGCCTTGACTTCCCTCCTCGACTCGGGTACGATCCCTCCGACTTCTTAACCTTTTCTCCATTTCTCTGTTCTGCAATGGCCAAGGGAGTCTATGCAAGCATTTGATCTTCACCTCCATACGAAAACCTTTTCGGACTGCTCTTTTATCGACCCCGAAGATTTGATCCGGCGGGCGGCCCAATTAGGCCTCCAGGGGGTCGCCCTGACGGAGCACGGCATGCGCTGGCCCGACGGGAAATTCGACGAGTTAAGAAGGCTGGCCGACCCCTACGGCCTCCTATTAATCAACGGACAGGAAATCCTGGCCTCCTCTCCCCGAAGGGGAATGGAAGGGGAGTATTTAATTTTCGGGCTGCGCAAAAGCCTTTGGGGAAACTTCTCGGCGAAAGAACTAGTGGAAAGGGTCCAGGGAGAGGGGGGAATTATTATCGCCGCTCATCCCTACAAACTGTCCCGCGGCGGGGGAAATCATTACTACGGCGCGGGGGACCTCATCTACGAACTGGACCTTGACGCCCTCGAATACTATCATCCCGGACACAACGACCGGGCGCTGGCCAAAGTCCGGAAAGCGATGGAAGACCTGGGACTCCCGGGCACGGGCAGCAGCGATGCCCACAAGATTTTCGAAGCCGGCTCTTTCGTGACTTTTTTTGAAAGGGAAATCCGGAGAGAGGAAGATTTTATCCTCGAGGTCCGGGAAGGAAGAATCGGAGCAGGAAAAAATCCGGTCGATGTTTTGGGCGGTAAGGAGAACGAAAAGGAGGCCAGCGGCGAAAAGGTCTAGCTTTCTTCTCCTGGATGTTCCCTAAACCTTGAACCCGAACTTTCGAAGGTCCCGGTCCGCACGTTCCCACAATCCCGATTTCCGATCCTTTGCCCCATACGCCGCAACTCGACCCACAGGGGTTTAACCCTCTCGCCGCAGGGGCCATCCAGGGATCCCCCCTGCTATTCAGATTTCCGACACCACTTCCGAAAATTGCCTATTCAAATCCAGAAGCCGGTCCCGGAGTTCCGCCTGTTCGGTCCATTCCTTCGCCTCCAGTTGCCCCTTCCGGCTGCGAAGCTGGGCCAGTTGGGTTTCCAGGTCTTGCATAAGGAAGGCCCAATCGATTCGCGGGGCGGCTTTCTCCGGAAATTCGACCCTCTGCAGTCTTTCTCCCAGCTTCAGGCTGATCTCTTCCAGGTAATCGGGAATGCAGACCTCGCACCCTAACCGCTTCCGGATCAACTCGGCCAGGGCCTGCTGGGCCTTGTATTCGCCGTGAATGAGAATGATTTTCATGTCCCGGGTTTGAAAGTGCCCCAGCCAGTCCAGAATCTGGCTCTGCCCGGCATGGCCGGAAAAGCCGTTGATGGTGAAGACCTTCGCCTTCACCGCGATCTCTTCGTTGAAGAGGCGGACCGTCTTGGCCCCGTCCACGATTTTCCGGCCCGTCGTCCCCAGGGCCTGGAATCCGACGAAAACCACGCTGGACCCCTCCCGCCAGAGATTGTGGCGGAGATGATGGCGGACCCTGCCGGATTCGGCCATCCCGCTGGCCGAGATGACGACCGCCGTTCCATTGAGCTCGTTGATGGCCATGGACTCCTGGGACGACTGGCTGTACTGGAGCTGGCGCATGGAAAGAGGGTCCTCCCCTTTCCGGAGAATTTTCCGGGTAGGCTCATCCAGGTACTCCGGATGGCGGCGGAAGATTTCGGTGGCTTGAATGGCCAGGGGGCTGTCCAGAAAAACCGGCATATCCTTGGGAAGCCTTCCGTCTTTGGAAAGAAGGTAGAGGGAGTAGATGACCTCCTGGGCTCTTTCGACGGCAAAGGAGGGAATAATCACCTTCTCCCTCCGCTCATAGCTGTAGCGGACGGCCTGGGCCAATTCATCCAGGCTCTGCTGTTCATCCTTGTGGTTCCGGTCGCCGTAGGTCGATTCCAGAAATAGATAATCGGCGAGGCGGATCCTGCTCGGGTCCTCGACCAGGAGCTGGGTCGGGCGGCCGATGTCCCCGGAGAAGACGATTTTACTCTCCCTTTCTTCCTCTTGCACCCAGAGCTCGATCACCGAGGCCCCCAGAATGTGCCCCGCATCCTGGAAGTTCACCCGGAGTCCCGGGAACGGTTCAAAGGGTTGATTGTACTTCTTCACTTCGAAAAGAGGGAAAACGGACCGGGCGTCCTCCTGGGTGTAAAGGGGCTGCATCCGGTTCTCGCCGTGGCGGAGTCGTTTCCTGCTTTTCCACTGCGCCTCCGTCTCCTGGATGTGGGCGCTGTCCAGGAGCATAATCTCCAGCAGGTCCGCAGTAGGCGGGGTGGTGTAGATTTTCCCCCGAAAACCTTTTTTCACCATGGCCGGCAGGAGGCCGGAGTGATCGATATGCGCGTGGGTGAGGAGGAAGAACTCGATCCGCCGCGGCTCATAAGCTTCAATATCCCAGTTTCGTTTTTCGATCTCCCCCATCCCCTGGTGCATCCCGCAGTCAACGGCAAACCGGTGCCCCTGGGTTTCCAGGGTGTAGCAGGACCCGGTCACCGTCCTCGCCGCCCCCATGAACTTGACTTTCATTCTCTGGGCCTCCTGCCCTCTTACTTTTTTCCTTACTCCCATTATTCCAAGAATACGATTGGGGATCAAGGGCGCAATCCCCTTTCCCATGCCCTCATTGCCCTTTCTCTCCCTATAGCGAACCTTTGGTCTTGACTTTCTCTGATCGATATAATAATTCATATCTAAGAACAAGATGGGGAATTTGATGGGGATGAGTTGACCGAGGCGACCGCGGCGCCCCGCGAGATGGACCCGCATTCCGATTCACCCCTGCCAAACAACCTTTCAGTGGGTCGTCCCTGGATGCTTTTCCCGGAGGTCTCACGGCTTGAATCGAAATTGCCGGGGGTTGTCCCTCATCATTGTCTCTTGATCCCCGAATGACTCAAATCAAGGAAAACACGATGCTGGCGGTGGTCAAAGACTTTTCCCGAAAAGGCGTTTCCCTGGAGGAAGTTCCCCCGCCGGATTTCAGCCCTTACGAAGTTTTTATCCGGGTCAGGGCCGTGGGCATCTGCGGAAGCGACGTGCGGATTTTCAACCAAGTCGCAGGGGGAAAGAAGAAGATCATCATCGGCCATGAACTGGCGGGCGAAGTGGCCGATTTCGGGGAAAAAGTCCACAGCTTCAAGAAGGGAGACCGGGTGGCCACCTCCATCTGCATCGGATGCGCCATCTGCCGTTATTGCCGCAAGGGCTACTTCAACCTCTGCGATAAGCTGGAGGAAATCGGCATCACCATAGATGGGGGAATGGCGGAATATGTCTCCGTTCCCGCCCGCAACGTGCACCGGATTCCGGAATCAGTTTCCCTGGAGGAAGCGACCCTGGCAGACCCCCTGGCCTGTTCGATCCGGGGTTTGGAAATGGTCAGCATCCAGAAAGACTCCTGGGTTACGATCCTGGGCCCCGGGACTATCGGCCTCCTGGCGGTGCAGATTGCCAAGCGGGTCTTGCGGGCCAGGGTCATCGTCACCGGCACGAGGGAGGATCGTCTCGCTTTGGCCAAGGAGTTCGGCGCGGACCACGTGGTCAATATAAATCAGGAGGACCCGGTTCGATTCATTCTTGACAAAACCGACGGCGGAGCGGATTTCGCCTTTGAAGCTACGGGGTCCGGCAAGGCCCTGGAGGACGCCTTCTTCTCCACCAAGAGAAACGGCTCCATTGTGGCCATGACGGTGCATAAGCAAATTCAAATCAATATGGAACCGGTCATCCGGAACGAACTGAAGGTGTACGGTTCGATCTGTTACAACTACAAGGAATTCGATCAGGCCCTGGACTTAATCGGAAAAAAGAAGGTAAACCTCGAGCGCTTCACCGGGAATGTTTTCCCCCTGAAGGAATACGACAAGGCCTTTGCCTTTGCCATGTCCCGTCAGGGAGTCAAAACCATTTTGAAACCCTAATCCCTTCGAGGAGGCAAAGACATGGTCGCCGGCGTACTCATCCGGACCGCCCCCCAAAAATCCAAAGAAGTTTACTTCAAGCTGAAGAACATGGAAGGAGTGGCCAACATCGTCCGGGTTTTTGGGCGATATGACCTGGTGCTCATGATCCGCGCCCTGGACATCGATGCCGCCGGGAAACTGGTGGCCAAGATCCGGGAGATCGACGGGGTGAGCTACACGGAAACCCTCATCGCCGCGCCCCCGCCGGAACAGGACGGATGACTCTTTTTTTCGTTGTAGGGGCGATTCATGAATCGCCCCTACTTATCCTCCCTGGACCGGCTGACCAGCCTGGTGAACCGGGCCAAGGAGAAAGGACTGATCATAAAATTCATGGGGCCGGCCCTGGAGTTTGCTCCTCCGCTGATCATCCGGAAAGACGAGATCGACTGGGCGATAAAGATTCTCGATCAGGTAATCACCGAAGAAGAAAAGGCGATGGGTTTATAAAAACCAGTTTCAAGTTGCAAGTTTCAAGTTACAAGCTAAGGAAAAATAATGAAAAGCCTTGATTCAGAAAAAGTTATCAAGAAGATCTTCGAGGAGATCGAGCGGGGAAAAGGGGAGATGATCTCCACGGCGCAAGAGCTCGTCCGAATTCCTAGCGTGGTGGGAAAGGAACTGGAGGCCCAAAAGTTTATCGAGGGTAAGCTCAAGGAAATGCCCCTGAAGGTGGATACCTTTGAGGCCAAGCTGGAGGACCTCATAAATCACGAGACCTATATCCAAGTACCCTACCCTTCCAAAAACCGGCCTAATGTGGTCGCCGTATTGGAGGGTTCGCCCCAATCCAAGTCGCTGATTATCAACGGACATGTGGACGTAGTTTCCCCGGAACCCGTGGACCGCTGGACGTTCAACCCTTGGGGCGGGGAAATCCGGGACGGAAAGCTGTACGGCCGGGGGGCTTTCGACATGAAAGGCGGAGTGATCGCCAATCTCTTCGCCCTAAAAGCCATCCTCAAAAGCGGCTTCAAACCCAAGGGTAAACTGATCTGGGAAAGCGTCGTGGAAGAGGAAGCCGGAGGGGGGGCCGGGGCCCTGGCCTGTTTTTTTCGAGGATATAAGGCCGACGGGATGTTCATCCCCGAGCCTTCTTCCGAGAGGGTGTGGGTCCAGCATAGCGGCATTCTTTATTTCCGCGTCCGGGTGGCGGGCAAAACTGCCCATGCGGCCCTCTCCCACACCGGGGTGAACGCTATCGGAAAGATGAACAAAATTTACGATGCCCTCATTGCTCTCGACGAAAAGCGGGCTAAAGAGCATCCTTATCCCCTGCTGGAAAAAGCCAGCGGTGGCCGGTCCTGCAACCTGAACATCGGCACGTACCGCGCCGGCGACTGGGCCTCCTCGGTGGCGGGTATGGCGGAGATGGAATGCAGGGTCGGGTTCATCCCCGGAGAAAAGGGAAACGATGTAAAGAAAGAGGTGGAGGAAACCATCGCCCGGGTAGCCCAGGCAGACCCCTGGCTGAGAGAACATTCCCCTGCCGTCGAGTGGTACGGATGGCACACGGAACCCTGGGTGCAGGATGAACACCATCCTTTCGTTCAGGCCTTCTTGAAATCGGCGAAGCCCGTCCTGGGAAAGGAACCGGAGATCAGGGGATTCACCGGGGGATTGGACACCCGCTTCGGTCCTTACTTCGGCACCCCGGGTTTCGTATTCGGCCCCAAAGGGGACCGTTTCCATGGGCCGGATGAATACGTGGAGATCGAGTCGGTCCATACCGTCACCCGCGTCCTGGCCAAGTTTGTGATAGACTGGTGCGGTTGGGAGGCTTTATAGACTTCGCCTCAAAGGGGGAGCCAAGGAACAGCGCCTTTCCCCCGCAAATTGTTTAGGCATTTTTTGTAATTTCAATATTTTGATTTCGAGTTTCTTTCGGATTTCGATATTCGAAATTCGGATTTCATTCAGGATGGATCAAGGGTTATGGCCTTGTTGGATATTCAATCGGTCACCAAGCGTTTCGGCGGGCTCACCGCAATCCATGACGTGAGCCTTCAGATCCGTCAGGGTGAAATCATGGGATTGATCGGCCCCAACGGGGCCGGCAAAACGACCCTCTTCAACCTCATCTCGGGCTTTTACCCAGTGGATAGCGGAAATGTCCTCTTCCAGAACCAAAAGATTACCAACCTTCCCCCTTATGAGTGCTGCCGCCTGGGTATCGGGAGGACCTTCCAGGTGGTGAAAACCTTTGCCAAACACGATGTTCTTTATAACGTGACCGTGGCCGCTCTGCCCCGCATGAAGGGAGTGAAAGAGGCCCAGGAATCGGCCCTGGAGATCCTATCCTTCGTCGGGCTGGACGGCAAAAAAAGCCATCTCGGGGGAGCGCTCACACTGGCCGACCGAAAACGACTGGAGATTGCCAAGGCCCTGGCCACCCAGCCCAAGCTCCTCCTGCTGGACGAGGTTATGGCCGGGCTGAATCCATCGGAAACAGAAGATGCCCTCGCGCTGATCCGAAAAATCCGTGAAAAGGGAATTACCATTTTTCTCATCGAGCATGTGATGCAGGTGATTATGAACCTCTCCGACCGGATTGTCATTATCCATTATGGAGAAAAAATATCCGAAGGGTCCCCTAACGAGGTGGCCAAAGACAAGAAAGTCATCGAAGCTTACCTGGGAAAAGAATATGTGTTCCGGGAAGGGCAGGAAAAGCCCTGCGCTTAGCAATAAGATGGAGGAGCGGCTCTTGTGGCCGCTCTCGAGAAGGGGCAATCACGCAGGGTTGCCGCTACAATTCGGGGGCCTTTTTGCTTATCATTTTCCGGCCGGGGGACTCAAGTTTGAAGGCTTTATTATCAAACGAAAATAAGGAGGGTGCGAAATGAAAAAGATTGGGGCAAGAAAAGTCGGTTTATTCGTCGGTCTTCTTTTTTTGTTCAGCGGAGCGGCCTGGGCTCAGGACATCAAAATCGGGGTGATTCAGCCCTTGAGCGGTCCCATGGCCCTGCTGGGAAAGTACAGCCTGGAGGTGTCCGAAGTCGCCCGGCTGGAGGTGAACTCCAAGGGAGGGATTCTCGGCAAGAAGGTGGAATTTATTACCGTCGATGCGCCCGACGCCAAAGCGGCGGCCGCGGCCGCCGAAAAACTTTGCACCGTGGATAAAGTTAAAATCATCATGGGCACCTATTCCAGCTCCCTCTCCTACGCGGCGACCAACGTGGCCGACAAATACGGGGTGGTGTACTGGGAGCTGGGGGCCATCTCGGATGACATCACCGCCCGGGGGTTCAAGTACGTCTTCCGCACCTGCCCGGCCGCTTCCACCTACAGTTATACTGCCATCCAATGTATGGCTGAATACCTGGCCCCCAAAATGGGAAAGAAGCCCGATCAGATCAAACTGGGCGTGGTATACGAAGACTCCCTTTTCGGAACCACCCAGGCAAAATTCGGGTTTGAGGCGGCGAAAAAGGCTGGGATCATCGTGGTCGCCGATATTCCCTACAACGCCAAATCCACCGATTTAACCCCGGTCATTTTGCGGCTGAAATCGGCCAAACCGGATTTCCTCCTCTACCCCGGCTATTTCACCGATCAAGTGCTGTTCATCCGTCAATCCAAAGAACTGGGATTTGATTACAAGATCGCCCTCACCACCGGAGGTTCGGGGTTGAAGGACTTCGGCAAAGCCCTCGGGGATGATTCCGAGGGGGTGGGGCTAATCGGGTTTACCTCCATGGATGTCAACCCGAAATTCGCCAAGGGGGTTAAGGAATTTGCCGCGCTCCACGTGAAGCTCCTCGGGAGAGAGGCCGACGGCCCTTACCCGCTCATGAATTACATGGGAACCAAGGTTCTCTTCCAGGCCATCCAGAAAGGGGGAGCCGTAGAACCCGAGGCCGTCCGCAAAGGGGCCCTGTCCATCGACATTCCCCACGAAGGAACGGAGACCGGAGGAGGGGTGAAGTTTGATCCCAAAACCGGGCAGAACCAGAGGGCCATTACCCCCGTCGCTCAATGGCAGAACCAACAGATGCCCACGGTGTGGCCGGAAAAGGCGGCCATCGCCAAGATGATCTTCCCCCTGCCCACTTGGGCGGAGAGGAAAAAGAAGTAAGCTCAACGACGCGCCCCTCCCCTTGCGGGAGGGGAAGGTGTGAAAAAATTGATGACGATTAAAATTCAAATTTTTCACACCTTCGGGGATTAGGGGGAGGGGGGCGGTCCGCTCTCCTCCACTCTCACCTCATCCCTCCCCCATCCAGGGGGATGGGACTCAATTTTTAGGAAGACTTTCGTGCTGATCATCATCGGACAGTCTCTCATCAGCGGGATTCTAATGGGGGGGATTTACGCCCTCGTGAGCATTGGCCTGACCCTGATCTTCGGGGTCATGAACGTGGTCAACTTCGCCCACGGCGAATTCCTGATGATCGCCATGTACCTCACCTTCTGGGCGTTCCACTATTTTCAGATCGACCCCTACATTTCCCTTTTCTTCGTTGCTCCCACGCTTTTCCTGGCCGGGGTTATCACCCAAAGATATCTCATCCAGCACCTGATCCAGGCGGAACATTACACCCAGATCTTTGCCACCGTGGGCCTTTCCACGATCATGGCCAACGCCGCTTTGTTCTTCTGGAAGGCGGATTACCGGATGGTCAAGACCCCGTACATGTCCGCCACGCTGACTTTCAGCGATCTGGTGGTCAGCTACCCCCGGCTGGTCTCCTTCCTGGTGGCCATCGGGATTACCGTCCTGCTGTTCCTTTTCTTGAAATACACGTACCTGGGCAAGGCCATTCGCGCCACTTCCCAGGACAATACCGGAGCCAAGCTCATGGGGGTGAACATCAACCGGGTGTACATCTTCACCTTCGGGCTGGGCTCGGCCTGTGTGGGGGTCGCGGGAGCCCTGCTGATGCCCATTTACTATGCCTTCCCCACGGTGGGTCTTCATTTTGTCCTCACCGCTTTCGTGGTCGTCGTCCTGGGGGGCATGGGGAATATCACCGGGGCCCTCTTCGGAGGTCTGGTTATCGGCGTCGTGGAAGCCTTCAGCGGCTTCTTTATTTCCCCGGAATTGAAGGAAGCGGTTTACTTCATGATTTTCGTACTCGTTCTTCTGGTAAAGCCATCGGGGTTGTTCGGGTTGACCAAAGGTTAAGGGACATTCATTCATGAGTTTTTTCAAGGGGAACTATTTTCTGGTTTTTTTGATCCTGTTGGGCCTCGCGGTGGCGGTGGTACAGAATTCCTTTGTGCTGCACCTGATGATCATGGTCTTCACCTCCGTGGCCCTGGGACACGCCTGGAACTTTATCGGAGGGTACGGGGGACAGCTTTCATTCGGTCACGCCGCTTTTTACGGGATCGGGGCCTACACCTCGACCCTCCTCTTCGTTCATCTCGGAGTCACCCCCTGGCTGGGCATGATCGCCGGGGGCCTGCTGGCAGTGATTGCCTCGCTGATTCTGGGGATTCCCTGTTTCCGCCTCCGCGGAACCTATTTCACCCTGGCCACGATTGCCTTTGCGGAGGTGCTCAGGATCCTGGTGGTGTATTTCAAGGAATTCACCGGCGGGAGCATCGGCATCGTCCTGAAGTTCAATCCCGGTTTTTTGAATCTCATGTTCAAGAACCGCGAGCCTTTCGCCTACATCGCCCTGGGCTTCATGGCCCTGACCTACTATTTATCCGTCTGGGTGGAGAATTCCCGCCTGGGATACTATCTCACCGCCCTGAAGGAAAATGAAGACGGGGCCCGGGCCTTGGGAATCAATACCTATCGCTGCAAACTCATCGCCCTGATGATCAGCGCTTTTCTCACCGCCCTGATCGGTTCCTTTTTTGCCCAGTATCTCACCTTCATCGAACCGGAATCGGAATTTTCGCTGGGGCTGTCCATCGGCCTGACTCTTTCAGTCATGATCGGGGGCATCGGCTCGGCCATGGGGCCGGTGATCGGCGCTTTCATCATCACCCCCCTGCAGGAATTGCTCCGGGTGTATATCAGCGGGGAGCACCAGGGCCTCCAGCATATCATTTACGGCATGGTCCTTGTGGTCGTGGTCATTTGCATCCCTCAGGGGATTTATAAATGGGTTACGGAAACCGTTTGGCGGAAGAAAACGGCTTGATGGATCGGTAGGAAAAAAGGGGAATTCCGTGCTGGAAGTCAAGAAAGTCAACCTGGGGTACGGCCAGATGCAGGTCTTGAAAGAGGTGTCCCTCCAGGTCCGGGAGCGGGAAATCGTGAGCCTGATCGGGGCCAATTCGGCGGGAAAGAGTTCCATGCTGAACGCCATCTCCGCCCTGGTCCCCATTTCCGGCGGAGAGATCCTCTTCGAAGGGAAACGGATCGACTCCCTTCCGGCGCACGAAATTATCGAACAAGGGATCATTCAGGTTCCGGAAGGGCGCAGGATTTTTCCCTACATGACGATCAAAGAGAACCTCGAGATGGGCAGCTACAACCGGAACGCCCGGCAAAAGAGCGCCCAGACCCTCCAGTGGGTCTACGGTCTGTTCCCCCGGCTGGCCGAGAGAAAAACCCAGCTTGGAGAGTCCATGAGCGGCGGAGAGCAGCAGATGTTGGCCATCGGGCGCGGGCTGATGGGCGGCCCGAAGGTCCTTATGCTCGATGAACCTTCATTGGGGCTGGCCCCTATCGTAGTGGAGATGATCTTCCGCGTTCTGCAGGAAGTCAACCGCCAGGGGGTCACCATCCTTCTGGTGGAGCAGAACGTGAAAGAGAGCCTCGATATCTCTTCCCGCGGGTACGTGCTGGAGAACGGGCGGATTTCCCTGGAAGGGGCCAGCCACGACCTGTTGGAAAATTCCTACCTGAAAAAGGCCTACCTGGGGTTATGAAAACAGATTGCAGGTTCTGGGTTTCGGGTTCCCGGTTGCTTGCTTTCTAAAGTCATAATAAGCGAAATCATAGGGGCACGCGGCCACGTGCCCCTTTTGCTTTTTGCGGCGACGCGGTTTCCTTGAATTTTGGTTAGGGGTTGCCTGCGCCGGCATCTTTTACTCGGCAACAGGCACCCGGCATCGAGTTCCTCAAGTTAAATTCACCCCCACCCTGACCTTCCCCCATCCAGTGGGAGGGAAGCGGGAAGCTCGCAAAATTTTTCCCCTCCCCTCGTGGGAAAGAGTTGGGGGAGGGGGATAAAAAAGAAATCGGGTCTTCTCCCGATCGAGTGGGTGCTTGAGGAAGATTTTGAGCTTCCCGGGTCTACCCCTGCCGGAAGAGAGTTGGCCGGGCCC
>JACAEW010000046.1 GCA_013388675.1 Syntrophaceae bacterium
CCTTTTTTACCCACTCGATTGGGAGAAGACCCTTTTAAAAAAACCCATTCGGAGCCATTGTGGTTTTCCGTGATTTATCGCTCGCGGCCCTGGCTCGTTTGGCGGCAAATCTTTCATTTCCGTCCCGGGATTTTCCACAGGCGACTCTCCGCAATGTCGAGTTCCTCCCGCACCACTTTGATCTCCTTAGCCTTTGGCGCAGGCAAGATCTCGACCCTTTCAGCCACCTTGAGCTCCCATCCCACGCTGTCCTTGACCTTTTTCACATCGGCCTGGGGGTAGATTCCCCAGAGATAGGCTTCCTTGGAGACAGGATCGAATTTGAAAACGCCCAAGGATGAGATGATCATCTCCGGCCCTGTATCCGGCCGGAACCCCGCTTTCATCCGGCTGTCGAAACCATCCAAATATCCTGGAGTGGTGACATAATCCACCCGGGCCGGGAAGCCATCCCGGGTCGTCCGGTCGGAAAGCATGATTAGTTTTCGCGAATTCGCCCCGAGGTCCGCCGCTCCTCCCGAACCGGCGAGCCGGGCTTGGGGCTGCCGGTAGGGCCCGATGCAGGTCGAATTGATGTTTCCATAACGGTCCACCATGGGAGCGTCGATCATGGAAAGCGGCAGGTGCCCGGCGGCGAGGAACCCGCAAAGGGTGTCATAGGTTTCGCCGGCGTAGGCCAGATGGGGACTTAAAATTAAATCAGCGCCCGTATTGGGCATGACCGGACAGTAGGTCCTCTCGACCCCGCCCCCTTCATACACGCAATAGATGTCCGGGGCATGGAGGCGCCGGGCGACTCGGGAGGCCACCATGGGCCAGTGAAAGCCGACGAACAGGGCATCGCCATTCTTGATTTGCTTGGCCGCCGTGAGGATCATCATCTCGAAGGGAGTGAAATTTCCCATTATCCTTGTTTCCCCCAGCGCAATTCCCTTTGTTTTGCCTCTCCCAGCTTTTTTATGTATCCGCCCCGGTCCGCCACCCCGTAAACCCACTCGTCCAGGAACTTCTGGAACCCCTCCTCGGTCCTGGAGGCCTCTGCGTAGGCCGCCTGGAACCAGATGTCCCGGTAATAGTGCTCGAAAACATCGGATGGATGGGCCCCCCAGGGTTCATGGACCACGGCGGCTACCCGAAACCCGGGAAGGATGGTCTTATAAGGCTCCTTCAGAATGACAGACGAGTTTACGATCTCCTCGGCCGAGACGATGACCTGCTTTCCCGCGTTGGCCGTCCCCCGGATATCTCCCAGGGGCCCCCAGACCTGGGCATTCCCTTCCGGGTCCGCCCTTTGAACATGGACAAGACAGACTTCCGGAACCAGCGGCCTGACCAGGCAGACCTTTTCCCCTGAAAAGGGTGAATCGATGACCCGGATTTTATCCGGCCCCAGGATGGAGCGGTGCTGGAAGATTCCGGTTCCCTCCAGAGGATAAGTGGGCATGAAGGGCAGGCCATGGGCGGCGGCGTAGATGGCCATGCAGAAGGAGCCGAAGGAAAATTCTTCCAGTTCAATTGGGTGGGGGATCCCTTTTTCTATTGCCCGGCGGAAACAGTACGCAGAAGAAGGCCCAGTCGGGTTCCATACGTAAGGAGAGATGACCCGTTTGAGGCATCCGGCCCCGATCAATTGGTCGGCAAGAATGTCCCCCGAGCTGCGGATCAGGGTCAGGTCTTTCTTCTTCTGGCGTATGATCTCGTGGGCAAAGGCGTACCCCTGGTTGATGGAAAACCCGGAGATCAGGACGCTCTGGCCGTCCTTTATATATTCGGCTACGGCCTCCTTCATGGTCATCAGTTTATTCACGGACTTCTTCCTTCTATTCCTTTCCGTGAGGGCGATTCATGAATCGCCCCTACATGGCCTAATCTTCTTCCCTCCACGTACGGGTGACCCGTCACGCGCTTCGCGTGATCGCCCCTACCATTAAATCTGCCGCGTTCACCCGTAGGGACGGTTCGCGAACCGCCCCTACTTCTTTTGAAGCAGGATTTCCACGAGCTTGAACTTTTGGACCTTGCCGCTCCCGGTCATGGGCCAGTCGGTCACGAAATGAACTTCTTTGGGGACTTTAAAATTGGCCATCCGCTCTTTGCAAAAATGAATGATCTCCTCCGGAGTAGCCTCCACTCCCTCCTTCAATTCGATGCAGGCGGTCACCCGCTGCCCCCATTTTTCATCCGGAAGGCCGACCACCTCCACATGTTTCACCTTGGGATGGCGGAAGATAAAGTTCTCCACCTCTTCCGGCGATATGTTCTCCCCTCCGCTCCGGACCACATTCTTGATCCGGCCCATGAAGAAGACCAGCCCCTTTTCATCGATGAACCCCAGGTCTCCCGTATGGAGCCATCCCTCCGGATCAATAGCCTTCGCCGTCTCCTCGGGCTTTTTATAATAACCCTGCATGAGATTCCACCCCCGGACGCAAATCTCGCCCGTCTCGTTGGGCGGCAGTCTCTCCCCGCTCTGAGGACCGATGATCTTCATTTCCACCCCGGGCAGCGGCTTCCCCATGCGATTCAAGCGGTCTTCCAGCGGATCGCGCCGGCAATCGGAGATGGAACAGCAGGGGGACGCTTCGGAGATGCCGTAGAGATTGGTGATCCCGGTCACGCCCATCTTTTCATAGATATCCCGGGGGGTCTGGGGAGGCCCGGTCGTCCATCCGGTCCGAAGGGATAAGCGGCTCCGATCCAGGGCCGGCTCTTCCATCATTTTTATATACATGGTCTGAATTCCGGACACGGCGGTGCATTTCTCCCTTTCCATGATGGCCAGGGACTCCCGGGCATCGAAGGACGGGAGGGTTATGTTGCAGCTCCCGTGAGTCAGGGCCGCAAGAAGCCCGTCCACCAATCCGGCATTGTGGTAAAAGGGGCAAGGGTTGAAATATCGGTCTTCCCGGGTGAGACCAAGGCGCTCGCCGATTTCAAACCCATTTCACAGGATGTTGTTGTGGGTTAGCATCACTCCTTTGGGGAAAGCAGTTGAGCCGGAGGTGTAGAGGATGCTCACTTTCTGGGGAGGGCGCACCGCCTCTTCAATAGGTTTCAGATCGATCTCCCGGCCCATCTGGAAAAGGTCTCCGTAGGAATACGCGCCGGGGATTTTCCGGGAAGAGACGGCGATGACCGTCTTCAGGGCGGGAAGGCGGGAGGAACGGAGGTTGCCCGGCGGGAAGGCCGGAAGTTCAGGACAGACCCGTTCCAGCATATCCAGAAAATCCGCCTTTGGAAGGCGGTCCTGGAGAATCAGGGCGGAGGAGTCCGACTGCCTCAGGATGTATTCCAGCTCTTCGTGCTTGAACCGGGTATTGATCGGA
>JACAEW010000169.1 GCA_013388675.1 Syntrophaceae bacterium
GGGCCATATCTCTCAACATCTATCTTTTGAGCAAGGCATCTGCAAAAATCCCCCCCGTTCCCCCCTTTGAAAAAGGGGGGCGGAGGGGGGATTTAAAGAGGCCACTTCAAAAGGCTAAATTCATACCCGCTTTTTAATTCCGCATTCCACATTCCGCCTCCCGCATTTCTATAGGTCAAGGATCCTGGCAGGATTTGTCGCCGTCATGGTGCGGATGGCCCTAGCTGGCAGGCCCAATTCCAACAACCTTCCAACGTATTCCGCCATCATCTGAACCGGGGGCGGGTTGTCCACTTGGCCGGAATCCGTTGCCAGGATGATGCGGGCCGGGCCGATGGCCCGAATCGCCGCAGCAAATTCTTCGAGGGGAATGGGCTCCCCGACCCGCGGCGAGCAATCGTTTAAAACAAACTCCAGATAGCTCGCGCCCCGGGATAAGGCATCCCTCATCTGCTCGAGAGAATATCTGACAAACCGGGCCATGGGATGGGTAACCACGATCTTTTTGATCCCCGCTTTTTTGGCCTCTGCGATGAGGGCCAGCCCTTCCTCGGGGGAAAGGTGTCCGGTCCCCAGAATCATCCCTTGCTCGGCGATGCCCGCAAGGACCGGTTCCAGCTCGGGAACGCATCCTCCATCCTTTCGGAAAATGGAAATCCCTTTTACCCCCATGGGCATGGACTTGGCAAATACCGGAAGGCGGTTTAGATGTTTCAGAGAGTTGGCGGCGTGAATCGTCGGCATCCAGACCTGGCAGGCCCCCAGCTTGGCGGCGCACTCGACGGCCCAGGGGTTCAAACCTCCCACCTGCCAGTTCAGGGCTACTCCCCCGAAGACGGGAAGGCCCACCATCCGCCCTGCAATCTGCGCGCGGTCGGCGGTGATGGTGAGATGGCTTTTCAGCACCACCCCCGCCATGCCCGCCCGTTTGGCCCGCCTGGCAATCTCGATGTCGTCCAGGATACGGGGGTACACGTCCGGTGCCGAATGGATGTGGAAATCAACGGCACCACGGAGAAGGTCCCTGGCTTGTTTTTCCCGTTTCCGGTCCTGGCCGGCATTTTTCCCAAACATTCCCATTCTCCTTTCAAACTCCACCACCCGCAAGATACCCCTTACCCATAACCCATAACCTATAACCTATGCCCCATTACCCATTACCTTTTCCTTACCTGAACCCCCAGGACTTTCTCCCACACCTTGATCATGGCTCCCTTGTTCTCCCTTCCCAGACCCTGGTCCAGGGCCATCTGGTAGGTGGTCATGGTGGCTGCGGTCACAGGGAGGGGAATGCGGTGGGCGCTGCTGATTTCCATGGCGTGGACCATGTCCTTGTAAGCATCCTCCAGCGGATAGCCGGGGCCGAAATTCCCTTCGAGAATCAGGGGGCCAAAATTATCCAGGGCGAAACACTGGCCCGTCCCGGAACGGGTAACGGCGATGACCTGCTCCGGGTCGAGTCCCATCTTCACGGCCATGGGGACCACTTCGGCCAGGGCCGCACAGTGAATATCGAATAAAAGTTGATTGGTCAGCTTCATCAATTGACCATTGCCGGAAGGCCCTACGTATAAAATTTTGTTGCCCATTGCCTCCAGGGCGGGGCGCACTCGCTGAAAGGAGGCCTCCTCTCCCCCCACCATGATGGTCAGGGTTCCCGCCTTGGCTCTGGCTTCCATACCGGATATGGGCGCGTCCAGAAAAATGATCCCTCGGTCCTTTAGATTCTGGTGCATCCTCCTCGCGGCGAGGGGATGGATGGTGCTGCAGTCAACCAGGACCTGCCCCGGTTTCATCGTCCCGGCCACTCCCCCTGAGCCGAAAAGTATTTCTTCCACCGTCTGCGTTTCCGGAAGGCAAAGGAACAACCAGGCAACCTGCCCGACCAGTTCCCGGGGAGAAGAAACAAATTGGCCTCCCTGGCGGGCCGTTTCTTCGATCACCGAATTCTTCCTGGCGAAAAATTTCAGGGGGAACCCTGCCTTGATCAGGTTAAAGGCCATCCATTTGCCCATGGTTCCCAGCCCGATGAACCCAATTTCCGGCTTCATAGCACCCCTCTTTTCCATAACCGATCCTTTTTTCATTCCTGACTTATTTCTTACCTGTTCGGGGGTTGAGCATAATATGGCCTTGAACAATTTGCAAGCAGAAGAATGGGAAGACCCGGAAGGGGCCCGTCCTGAGCTTGAGCAAGACTGATCCCCCAAAGGCCCCTGGGGGAGATGCATTGATTTTAATTGACTTTTGGGTTTCAAAAAGATATAGAAATCTCACCCATCCGCATCAAACTGAAAAAGGCGAGTTGTATCCATTTTCGGCCTAAATCCTGCGAACCTTTGGTATCGGAGTTCGGCCGCTACCCTGAAGCCTGCGTCCGGCGATCGATTCTTCCAAGGGACGGATGACCCAAGAATGATTCTAATTTTGGGAGGGGCCGAAAGAGGCTAAATATCCCTAAATAACCCGGGGAGGATCGAATCGACGGTCCCCAGGGAAAAGAAAAATCAAGCGAGGAGGAGGTGTGCTATGAAGAAAGTGTTTTGGGTCGCTTTCATATGGGTTCTAACTCTATCCTTTGCCTGGACGGGAGATGCCCTGGCCCAGAAAAAATTCCTGACCCTGGCTTCCGGCAGTCCCGGGGGGGTTTACTATCCCCTGGGCGGGGGCATGGCCGTGGCCATTCAAAAGACGACGGACCTGCGCTGTGCCGCCGAATCCACCGGAGCATCGGTAGAAAACTGCCGGCTGGTGGGAGCTAAGGAAAGCGACATGGGGATGGTTATGGGAAGCATCGCTTACAAGGCCACCCAAGGGCAGGACCCTTTCAAAGAAAAGCTGCCCCTGGTAAGCCTCTTCCAGATGTATCCGGCTCCGGAGCACATCGTGACCCTATCGGGCAAGGGGATCCGGTCGGTCAAGGACCTGAAAGGAAAAAAAGTCTCCATTGATGTGCCCGGGAGCGGATGCGCGGTCATGGCCCGGGCCATCCTGGAGGAATACGGGTTCAACCTGCAAAAAGACCTGACCATCGCCAACCTTTCCCAATCCGAATCCGTTCAGGCCCTTAAGGACGGGGTGGTCGATGCGGTCTTTTTCAACTTCGCCTACCCGGGATCCGCGGTGATGGACCTGGCCGCTACAAGGGACATCGTTTTGATTCCCCTTGAGCCTTCTATGGCTGACCGGCTCGTCAAAAAATACCCTTATTATGTGAAAATCACCATCCCCGCCAAAACCTACCCCAAAGCCGACTATGACGTCCTATGCCTTGGCGATTCCAACGTTCTGGTGGCCAACCAGGCGATGGACAGCGAGGTGGCTTACAAGGCGGTAAGGGCGATTTTCGAGAATGTCCACAAGGGGCAATGGGCCCTGATCAACATCCATCCCATCGCCGCCCAATTGACCCCCCAGAATGCCGTGAACAGCCCCATTCCCCTTCACCCGGGGGCCCTGAAGTATTTCAAGGAAGTGGGAGCGGTCAAATAAGGATTTTCGGCGACCTGGCGCCGAAGAACAAGGCATATGCCGGGAACCCGCAGGGGCGGTTCGCGAACCGCCTCTGTACATACCCCGTCGAGAATTTTATGCCCCGGTGGATTTTTCTCCTGATCCTTTTTTTCATTATTTTTCCCCCAAGCCTCCGCGCCCAGGGTCCGGATAGGGTTTTTTTGCTCGTGGAGAGCCGGGAAACCCGCAAGGTTTTGTTGAAACTTCCCCTCCAACCCGGGGAATGTTTCCAGTATGAGTACATCCACTCTTCGGACCACACGCCGGTGCGCGATACCTTCCGTATCGAAGAAGGAGGAAAAATCACCCTCCTCGAAGAGGCCTTTCTCGGGTATGGGGCCGGACTGGAGTTTCAAGACCACCGCGAGGCCAGATTGAGTTACACCGGTTCATGGACCCGGGTTCAATTAAACAGGGGTTTTTCCCAACTTCCCATCCGCGTCGGTAGAGTAGCCCGGCAGATTCTTGCTGTGCGCAGCCAAATCTATCGCCTGGATGAACTGGCGAGACCGGGAGACTGCCTAATCCTCTCCATTTCCGATTGAGGGTCCTATGGCCGGAAAAGGGCCGCTTCCCGAAATTCAGAGGCCCGGGGAAACCAACCAAGAGCTCATAGAAAAATTCGAGGGAAAGAAACGCGACCCCGGGGGATTCTGGGGAGTCCTGGTGACAGCCCTGGCCCTCGGAGCCTCCGCCTATCACCTTTTCTACGCCTATTTTCATCCTTTTTTTGCCCTGGACCACCGGGTTCTCCACTGGGCCTTCATGTCCGCGGTCCTTTTTTTGCTCTACCCCGCCTCCGAGAGGCGCTCGCCCCGGAAAAGGCCCTCGGTCGTCGATTCTCTCCTGCTCGTCCTGAGTCTGGGCCTCTGTCTATGGGTGTTCATCGAATCCCATAAAATCATGCAGCGCGCGGGTTCCTACCAGGCTTTGGACGTCCTGGCAGGATCGGCCCTGATCCTCATCGTCCTGGAGGCCGGGCGGAGGTCGGTGGGATGGTCGGTTCCCCTCATTGCCGTCGTTTTTCTCCTGTACGGCTTTCTCGGCCCCTATCTACCCGATATCCTGGCCCATAAAGGGTACAGTCTAAAACGCCTCTCTACCTACATCGCCCTCTCGACGGACGGGATTTTCAGCATTCCCCTGGGGGTATCGGCCCAGTTCATTTTCCTATTCATCCTCTACGGGGCCATCCTGCGTAAGTCGGGGGCGGGAAAATTCTTCACCGATATGGCCTTTTGCCTGACCGGCTGGGCTAGAGGGGGACCGGCCAAAGCAGCGGTGATCTCCAGTTGTTTTTTCGGCATGATCTCGGGAAGCTCGGTGGCCAATACGGTTACCACCGGAACTTTTACCATCCCCCTGATGAAAAAAACCGGCTATCCCCCTCATTTTGCCGGGGCCGTGGAGGCCTCTGCTTCCACCATGGGTCAGATCATGCCCCCCATTATGGGGGCCGGGGCTTTCATCATGGCTGAATTTCTGGGAATCCCCTACTTCAAGGTTTGCCTCGCCGCCGCAATACCGGCCACTCTTTCCTTCTTCGCCATTTTCATGCAGGTCCATTATCGCGCCGTTCTTCTCGGTATTCAGGGAATTCCGAAATCGGAGTTACCCTCGACGAAGGCGACCATAAAGGATGGATGGCACCATCTTCTCTCCCTCTTCCTGCTTATCTATCTCCTGGCTCGGGATTATTCTCCGGAACGGGCGGTCTTCTGGGCGATTGGGTCGGCCATCGGCGCCAGCTACCTGAGAAAGCATACCCGCATTTCCCGACAAGAACTCATCAACGGCTTCAAAGAAGGGGCTGTCGGGACCGTGGAGGTGGCCGCGGCCTGCGCCGTAGCCGGGATCATAATTGGGACGATCACCGTGACCGGCTTGGGGCTGAAATTCTCTTCCTTGATCATGGACCTTTCCATGGGCCATCTGCTCCTGGCCCTCCCGCTGACCGCCATCGCCTGCTTAGCATTGGGTATGGGAGTTCCCACCACGGCTTCCTATATCATCATCTCCTCCCTGGCCGTGCCGGCCCTGATCCACTACGGGGTCGTGGCCATCGCCGCCCACATGTTCATTTTTTATTACGCCACCCGGGCCGACGTCACCCCCCCGGTGGCGTTGGCGGCCTATGCGGGCGCGGGAATCGCCGGGGCGAGTCCTACCCAAACAGGTTACACCGCATTCTGGCTAGGGATGGCGGGATACATCATACCTTTTATGTTCATCTACGGTCCCGAGCTCATGCTCATTGGAAGTCCCCTGGAGATCCTTTGGGCGACGATGACGGCCACCGTGGGAATCATTTTTTTGGCCGCAGCCGTGCAGCGGTGCATGCATCAGAAGGCTCGATGGTATGAAATGCTCCTGTTTTTCGCCGCGGCCTTGTTGCTGATCAAGCCCGGCTTGACTACGGACCTCCTCGGGTTTAGCCTGGGAGGAGCGGCCTATTTCAGCCAGAAATACCGGAAAAGATAGCTTGAGGTTTATCCTCCCGAAAGGGAATTCGCCATAGGAGGTCTTGAATGAATCGAGAGAGGGACCACGTATTTTACCGCAATTCCAAGAAGTCCTATCCAACCGCAGTCCGGGGGGAGGGGATTTACATCCATGATTCCACCGGAAAAAGGTATATCGACGGGTCGGCCGGGGCCGCGGTCGTTGGAATCGGCCATGGGGTGAAGGAGATTACCGATGCCATGGTTCTCCAGGCGCAGAAGATCTCCTTCGCCCATGGCTCCCAGTTCACCAGCGAAGCCTCCATCGAGCTGGCCTCCAGGCTGGTCCGCCTGGCCCCCGAAGGCATGACCCGCGTTTACTTCCTCTCCGGCGGCTCGGAAGCCGTGGAAACATCCGTAAAACTGGCCCGGCAATACCAGGTGGAAAGGGGAAAAACCGAAAAATATAAGGTCATCTCCCGCTGGACCAGCTACCACGGAAACACCCTGGGGGCCCTGGCCCTCTCCGGACACTCGGGACGAAGGCGGCTTTATTTACCCCTCATGCTCCACACCCCCCACATCGCCCCGCCTTACTGCTACCGTTGCCCCTTCGGGCTTCAACCGGAAACGTGTTCCCTCGAATGCGCCGCAGACCTGGAGAGAACGATCCTCTACGAAGGACCGGATTCGGTCTCCGCCTTCATCGCCGAACCCATGGTGGGGGCCACGGCGGCCGCTTTGATCCCCAGGCCCGGTTATTACGAAAAAATCCGGGAAATCTGCGACCGTTATGATGTGCTCTTCATTTCCGACGAGGTGATGACCGGGATGGGGAGGACCGGGAAAAATTTCGGGATCGATCACTGGAAGGTAAAGCCCGACATGATCGTCGCCGCCAAAGGGCTAAGCAGCGGATACACCCCCATGGGGGCGGTCATCGTCAAAGAAGAGATTCATCGGGCTATTCAGGAGGGGTCAGGAGCCTTTGTCCACGGCCACACCTACAGCCAGAATCCCCTTTCCGCCGCCATCGGCTGTGCGGTGGTCGATTACCTGATCAAACACGACCTTATCGGCCGATCGGCCCAGATGGGCGAATATTTCCTTAAAGCCCTGAAGTCCCTGGAGCGCCATAACTTTGTCGGAGACGTGAGGGGAAAGGGTCTCTTTGCGGGAATCGAGTTCGTGAAGGATAAAAAGACGAAAGAACCCTTTGAACCCAAGTTGAAGCTCAACGCGCTCATCGGAAACCGGGCTTTTGAAAAAGGATTGATCACCTACCCCGGAGGCGGCGGCGCGGACGGGATCCGGGGAGACCATATTCTCCTGGCTCCCCCGTTCATCATTAGCAAGGAGCAAATCGATGAGCTGGTAGGAATCCTGGATCGGACCTTCACGGAAGTGGAAAAGGAATTGGCGAGATAAAAAGGCTGACAAAAGGATTGGAGGATTGGGGGAAAAGGTCCTTGATAAAAAGAGGTCTTTGCCTCCGACCTCCAACCTCTAAGCTCTTACCCCTTACCTTTAACCCCTTACCCATCACCCCTATTTTTCTTTTAGAGGCCAGAGTCCTTTTTCCTGCAGAACCTCCCGGAAGACCTTCAGGGCCGAGTTCATGACCGGCACGCCCCCGTAGGTGGCCATCTGGAAAATGACCTCGGCGACTTCCTGGGGGGTGCAGCCCACGTTGATCGCCCCATGGAGGTGCATTTTCAGCTCCTCCGCCCTTTCCAGAACGGTCAGGGCGGCCACGGTTACCAACTGCCGGGTCTTATGGGGGATTTTCTCCCGGGCATAGAGC
Organism: Syntrophaceae bacterium; assembly: GCA_013388675.1. Lineage (GTDB taxonomy): Bacteria > Desulfobacterota > SM23-61 > SM23-61 > SM23-61 > SM23-61. Next base: position 7,759 of record JACAEW010000169.1, read on the forward strand.
TTTCCGGTGAAAAACAAGGAAATCTCCTTGGCCAGTTCCTTGTCGAAAGACCGCCACACCTCAAAGGGACGTTCCCCGGTTACGCCTTTGAAATACAGGTCTGCGGTTTTCTGGGTCTTTTCTTTCAGGTCATCCAATGAGTCGCTCATTCCGACCTCGCTTTTCGATTATTTGAATTTTCTCCTCCCCCCTTGAGGGGGAGGATACATCCCAACCTTCCCCCGCAAAGGGGGGAAGGAGTTTACCCTCCCTTGTGCAATTGCGGGAGGTCAATGTCTCTGCTATTTCTTCTCTTCCCCTCCCTCAAACTCCTTCATCTTCTTGGCCAAGTCCCGGAGTTTCTGATCCACGAGGCCGTTCACCGTCCCTGCGGGGTAAGTCCCATCGGGGTTCTTTTCTCCCGCGGGCATACCGGTCAGAATTTCGATCCCCCGGTCGATGGTTTCGACCGGGTAGATATGAAACTTTCCTTCCTTCACCGCGGCCACGACATCTTTTCGCAGCATCAGGTCGCCCACGTTTTGATGGGGAATGAGAACCCCTTGCCTTCCGGTCAGCCCGCGGGACCGGCAAACGTCGAAAAACCCCTCGATCTTCTGGTTCACCCCGCCGATGGGCTGAATCTCGCCGTTCTGGTTGACCGAGCCGGTCACCGCCAAATCCTGGCGCAGGGGTACGTTCGCCAGACTGGAGACGATGGCATACACCTCCGTGGAGGATGCGCTGTCCCCGTCCACCCCGCTGTAGGACTGCTCGAAGGCCAAGCTGGCGGTGAGGGTCAAGGGTTTATCCTGGGCGTATTTGCCGCGCAGGTATCCGCCCAAAATCAGCACTCCCTTGTTGTGGGTCCTTCCCGAAAGGTCAGCCTCCCGCTCGATGTTAATGATCCCGGCCTTGCCCATGGAGGTCTTGGCGGTGATACGGGATGGTTTTCCGAAAGCGTATTCTCCCATGTCATATACCGATAGGCCATTTACCTGTCCCACTTTGGCGCCCTCGGAGTCGATGAGGATGATTCCTTCGTCGATCATCTCCTGGATCTTGTCTTCAATCATCCGGAGCCGATCGATCCTCTCGGCAATGGCCTGATCCACGTGTTTTTCCCTCACTTCCCCGCTGCCGTCCTTCTTGGCCCAATAGTTGGCCTCCCGCAGAACATCCGTGATTCGATGAAACTCGGTGGAAAGCTTCTTCTGCCGGCCTGCCAGCCGCACCCCGTACTCGATGACCGCAGCCACCCCGCTTCGGTCGAAGGGCAGGAGTTTTTCGTCCTGGCAGATCTTGCGGATGAAAGAGGAGTACTGCAACTGGGAATCCTCATTCCGATTCATCACCGAGTCGAAGTCGGCCTTAATCTTGAAGATTTTTTTGAAGTCCTCATCCATGTAGTAGAGGGTTTCATAGATATAGGCGTCGCCGATCATAATGACTTTGACTCGAGCCTCGATCGGCTCCGGTTTCAGGGCCGAGCTGGCGAAGAGGTAGAAGGGGTCGAAGGACTGCATCTCCATGGAGCGGTTCCGCAGGGTCCGCTTCAAGGCGATCCAGACCCCGGGTTCGATAAAAACGTCAAGGGCGTTGAGGACCAGGTACCCCCCGTTGGCCCGCAGGAAAGAGCCGCTCTTGATCTTGGTGAAGTCCGTCTTCCAGATCCCTCCCATTCGGTCGATATTCCGCTCGATGGTCCCGAAGAGGTTGCGGTAGGTGGGGGAGGTCTCGATGATGACCGGCGCCCCCTTGGTCTCCGAATTGTCCACCAGGACATTCACCTGGTATTCGCTGAAGGTGTCGGGGGGTGCGGGCAATGCCAGGCCGGGGATGGGGAGCTGCGGGGTTTCAGCCTTGGGTTGAAACCGGGAGGGGTTTTCCAGAATGGCATCCTTGGCTTCATCGAGGTAGCCCTGGATTTTGGGCTGGGAGTACTTCTCTTTCAAATCCCCGATGGCCTCTACGACCAGTTGCGAAACGGCCGATTTATCCAGGGCGTTCAGCTCTTCCTGGATTACCTTCTCCACTTTCCGGGTCTCTTTTAATACCTGTTCCATATCCCCGCTTAGTTGGCCGTATTTCCCTTTCAAGCCCTCAAAAGTCTCTTTGGGAAACTGGCCCTGGTCCACCAGGTTCTCCAATTGCTCCAGGGGTACGGGATTTCCGGCCACCACCGGTACGATATCCGGACGGGTGAAGGGACCCACCTGGACCTGCACCACGGTGAACCCTTCTTTCTTGGCCTTGGCTTCGAACTCCTTGATCATGGCCTTTTCCCGTTCCCGGTGTTTCTCCACCAGACCTCTTCGTTGTTTCTGGTACTCTTCGCTCTCGAAGACCTGGGGGATGGCCTTCTTCAAGGATTCGATGATGTCCTCCATGTCTTTTTTGAAGACTTTCCCTTTTCCGGCGGGCAAGGTGATGCATTTGGGCTGGTCCGGGTCTTTGAAGTTGTTCACGTAGCAGACGTCATCGGGAATCTTCCCGGTCTTGTCGATTTCCTCGAGCAGGCACTTGATGGTCGTGGTCCTTCCGGTCCCCACTAGGCCGACGATAAAAATATTGTAACCCAGGCTCTCCACTTCCAGGCCCAGCCGTATCGCCTTCAGGGCCCGATTCTGGCCGATCACATCGGTGCAGGGCTGGACCTCCTGAGTGGTTTTAAAGGGAAGGGATTCCGGCGAGCAGCGCCAGCGCAGCTTCTCCACCGGGACCTCGGGATAGGTTTTCAATTCGGCCATGGAGTTCCTCCTCGGGAAAATTGGGGTCAGGGGTTTCGTGCGGGGGTCAGCACAACGGGCGGTATTGCTTCAATTCACACCCGACACCGACACCATCTTGGGGAAGGTTAGCAAAAAACCGGGGATGGGTCAAATGGTATAAATCGGGATCAGGGGTTCGTGTCGCGCGGGGGCTCATGTATTGGCGGGTTGGAAAGGACGTAGTAGGGGCGACCCGGCGGGTCGCCCCGTTAGAAGGAGTGCCCCTAAACAAACAGTTTATCGGCCAGCTTGCGGAGCATTGCCGGCCCCTGGACTTCGGTCTCAAAGAGAGGAATGATGGAACGGACCCCGTCGCCGAACTTTTGCCAGATTTCCTCCATGTGCTCGTCCTGCATCTTCACCCGGTTGCGGACGAACTCCGGGGCATCGGCTTTGACCGTTTCTTTTTGGATCAGGCCGTTCACGATCACGCCGCCTACCGGGATCCCGAAGTCGTGGAACCATTGGATGAACCGGGTGATCACGGCGATGGGCAGGGCTTCGGGCAGGGTCACGAAGAAAAAGGAGGTCAGCGCGGGGTCGGTCAAGAGAACCTTGGCGTGTCCCATGCGGTCCTTGAATCCGAGCAGATAATCCATCAGGGGGTCCTTCTCCTCTTTCTTCGTGTAGGAGAGGGCCTTCCTCAGGACCTTGGCCTCTTCCCGGCTTTTGAGCATCTTGTCCACCCAGAGGGCATAAACCTTGGACATGCCCAGGAGGCGCCGGGCATTGGCGGTGGGCGCCGTGTCAAAGACATAGATTTCGTATTCGTCCTTGAACATCAAATCGAGCATGTTCTCGAACATGGCGGATTCTTCGAAGGCCGGGTTCATGGTCGCCGACTCGACGAATTCCTCGGCCTTGATGGTGATGTCCGCAAATTTGAGGAACCAGGCGATCTTTTCCCGGATCTCCTGTTTCGACCGTTCGATGGACTCTTTGGTGTCGATCTCAAATCCCCAGCAGAGCTTTTCATCGCAGATGATGGCCGGTTTTCCGAATACATCCTGGTTCAGCAGATTGCTCAGGCTGTGGACCGGGTTCGTGGAGGCCAAGAGCGTCTTCTTTCCCTGCCGGGCGAACCAGAGTGCGGAAGCCCCGGCCATGATGGTTTTGCCCACCCCCCCTTTCCCCCCAAAAAAGACAAATTTCAGCTTGGGATGGTTCTTTATGTAATCGGCCATGCTGATCGTGATTCCGCTCATAATTTCCCTCCGTTGCCGAACATGGCTTGGGCCATCTTCTCGATCATCGGCAATCCGGTGACATCCCGTTCCATCTCCGGAACCGAAGCCAGGATTTCATTCTTGAAAGTCTCGTCGATCAGCTTCAGGTATTTCTCCTGCATGGTGATCCGGTGACGCAGGTACTCGGGGATGTCCTGATTTTTGAGCCCCGGAGGAATGACCCGGTTGATGATGTAGCCGCTCAGCGGAACGTCAAATTTAGCGAAGAGCCCTGCGGCCTTCTGAGTGTCCTTGATGATCATCTCTTCGGGAACGATGACAAAGAAAAAGGCGGTCTTCTGCTTATCCGTAAGGATGCTCGAGGATTTGTTGATCCGGTCCTTGATCCATAGCAGCTCGGTGAGAATCTTGTCTTCCTCGGTTTCCTTCTCCCTCTTCACGACGGCCACCACCTTGTCGTACTCGGCCATCTCCCCCCGAAGGTGGGTGATTTTATCGATCCAGGCGTCGTACACCGAAGCCATGGAAAGGTAATAGAGGGCATGTCCCAGGGGAACCAGGTCGTAAATGTAGTAGTCGTAGCCGCCCTTGACAACGATGTCCACCACCTCGTCGAAGATGGCGCTCTCTTCCATGGCCGGCTCGGCCGCTGCGGCTGAGATGTAGCCTTCGATCTCTTCGGGAACCTTCGGCAGCCCGTACATGTCCAGGATCTTTTTGCGGATTTCCTCCTGGTACTCCTTTATGCGGCGGTCGGCGTCGATCTCCTGGGCGTAGAGATTGGGCATGATCTCCACCGCCCCCTTGCCGAAGATATCCCGCTGGAAGATGTCGCTTAGCGAAGCCTGCGGGTCCACGGAAAAGACCAACACTTTTTTCCCCTGTTTGGCCAGGTAATAGGCGGCTGCCGCGGAAAAGGTGGTCTTTCCCAACCCCCCTTTCCCCCCGAACATGATGTACCGCCGGTCCGGATACTTTTCAAAAATGTCTGCGAGTGGAATGGCACACCTCCTTATGGTGGAAAATCAATTTCATCCTTTTCTTCCCGAAATAATCCCTCACTCCGGACAAGCCCCAAAAGAAAGCTGTAGGGGCAACCCTACGCGGCCGCCCGCAAAATGGGAGGCCATCACGCTTATGGCATGGCTGCCCCTACAATTCTATTGCCCCTTCTTGCAAAATTCATCCACAACAAAATAATAGAGGAAAGGGGCAATTCATGAATTGCCCCTACGCCAGAGCGTCCGTCAGGTCGCGCTCCCGGAGCATCCTGCGTTTCCAGGTAGAAATCTGGGGGACGACATAGGGCAGAATCCGCAAAGAATAATAAGGAGGCAGAATCGGCACTCCCAGCAGGTCGCCCATGGTGATGAGAATAAAGAGATGCTCCATGCTCCCCCGGGTTTTCAGGGCGAACCGGGCGGTATCATGGGCGGCCATCCCATAGATCAGTTCTTTTGCCGCCTTTCCGAATCTGCCGAAAAAACCTTTTTTTTCTTCTTTGGCCATAGCCCTTCTCCTTTCTCTCCTCTCGGTTGCCATTATATTCCCCTGGAAAGGTTTGTCAAACAAAAAAAGCCGGATATTTGCCCTCCCCAGGAATATCCTCAGTCTTCCACCTTTCTCGACTGAGATGATATAGATCATGGACGCCCGGCAGAGATTAAAAATAATGTTGACATCTTTTTTCAGTTGTGCCAAAAATGGGCCAAAAAGCATTTTGGACCATGCGGAAACATCCCAAAAGGAGGTGGTGTGGGGTAAAAAATCTCCCTGATTGCGGGAAGTTAGATCGTCGATATGGCTTGAGTCTCTCTTGAGAACCGATGCAGGAGAGAAAGCAAGGGCTTATTAGATTTAACCAACAGGAGGGAGAGAGATGACATCGTTAATGGCCTTGATTATGGGTATTGTCTGGATTTTTCTGGTTTACCGGATATATGCCCGATATGTGGACCGGAAGATCGTCATGTCTGACAATAAAAAAGCGACTCCTGCCGTCATGTACATGGACGGGGTCGAATTCATGCCCGCCAACAAAAACGTCCTCTTTGGCTTCCAATTCAAGTCCATATGCGGCTTAGGACCCGTCGTCGGTGCCATCCTGGCGGTTAATTGGGGATGGGTTCCGGCCATGATGTACCTTTTCCTGGGGGTGGCCTTCATCGGCTGGATCCATGACTATACCGCCAGCATGGTGGGGATCCGGAGAGAGGGAATGAGCCTGGGAGGGATGAGTTACACCCTCATTTCTCCCCGAGCCAGAACCCTGATCAGCATCTTCATTTATTTCAACCTCATGCTCAGTTTCGGCGCTTTTGCCCTGCTCATCGCCGGGAATCTGACCCAGCCGCACGGACCCCTGGGCATCATCATCTGGGTCCTGATGGGTCTACTCTGCGGCCAGATGATCTACAAGTGGAAACAGTCCATCGTAACTACCACAGTGGTTACCGTCGCCATCACCTTTATCGGAATTTTTCTCCTCACCAACCTTCCGCCGGTTACGGCCTTCTTCAAAGCCATCAGCGGAGGGGACAAGCCCCCGATCATCTTCGGTTCCATAAACCAGCCCACCTTCATCTGGGTCATTGCCGTCCTGATCTTCTGCTACTTCGGGGCGGTCCTGCCCATTTGGCGCTGGGCCCAGCCCATGAATTACCTTGGGTTCTGGGTGGTCTTCATCGGCATGGTCATGATCAGCCTGGGAATTCTTTTCTGGAACCCCTCCTTCGGGAATTTCCCGGCTTATAAATCTTGGTGGTGGGGAAACAACCCGCTATGGCCGATTCTATTCGTGACCATGATGTGCGGAGCCATTTCCGGCTGGCATTCCCTGGTTTCAAGTTCGGGTACCGCCCGCATGATCGAAAAGGAAACCGACACCCTCCCGGTGGCTGGTGGGGCCATGCTCCTGGAAATGATCATGGGTCTTCTGGCCCTGATCATCGCCGTCTCGGCCTTTGGAAGCTTTGAAGGCTTTGCGGGGGCCATGAAAAAAGGAGCCGGCGCTGTCTTCATGCAGGGAGGTGCCAACTTCTTGGGTAAGATCGGTATCCCGGCGGAGGTCGCCGGCGTGTATTCCAACGCCATGTTCGCCATCATCGGTTTGACCCTGATTCATCTAGGGGTGCGATTCATGCGTCTGTACGGAGCGGACGTGCTGGGGGAATTCTGGCCGATCTTCAAGAACGTCCACTTTTCAGCCGTCTTCACCATCATCATCTTCGCCGTCTTCTGCTTCACCGGGGTTCTGGCCACCCTCTGGTTCCTGGGAGGGGCGTTTAACCAGATGCTGGCTTCCATGGCCTTGCTGATCGCCTCCTGCTGGCTTGCCTATGAGAGGAAGAATTACAAAATCACTCTCTACCCCTCGATCTTCCTCTTTGTGACCACCATTTCGGCAGCCATCTGGATTTCCTATGGAACGATCCAACACTTCTTCACCACTCCCAATATCACCACCGATCGGGCAATTGGCGACTGGCTCACCGGGCTCATTGCCCTCTTCCTGGTTTTCTGCGCCGGGACGCTGATTGTGGATGCTTTCAAAGCCATCCGCAAATTCACCGCAGAAAAGGCCGCCGGCCAACCCGTATCCGTCCCCGGCAGCAGCGGGAGCGCGAAATAAAACCCTATCTGAAATCCCCCCACCCCCCTTTTAGTAAAGGGGGGCACGGGGGGATTTCTGGCGAAACCTGCAATTTTGGTTGCAGCCCTGCAACGCGAGGTTTATTTAGGTCCCCGATGGGTTTATAATACTCTTATGCAGCCGATCACCCTGGAAGTCATCTCTTTGGTCCCGGGCCTTTTTGACACCTGACCCTCCTGCGAGTTCATGTCCGACCAGGTGGGTTTGCGGGCCAAACGAGACAGAGCAATGCTGAATGAATATCCGAAAGAGCTGAAGGAAGATTATCTCTTCCTTTCCGGCTGGATCCGCGAATTGTCCCAAAAATACGGCTCGAGGATCTTAATCCGAGTCATCGACGCCCAATCCTTCCAGGGAGTCTACAAATCAATTCGCTACTGGGTGCATCGATATCCAACCTTTATTATCAACCACAGGAAGAAATACACGGGAAAAGACAAAGATCGGCTGGATGCCCTCCTGCAAGAAAACCTTGCCACCCCCTGAAGCCCGACTTTGGACATGACCCCCGAACCCAAAAAACACATTATCGCTGCCAGGAACATCCTATTCGGTACGGGGTATTTCCTGATCTTATCCCTGCCCGAAGGCTGGAGAGTCACCCGAAGCTACCTGGAGCCGGACGTGCACTCGGTCGTCATGCGCGACCCGATCACCTGGGTCGAGGCCGGGCAGACGGACCAAGTCGTCTTTCATCCGACTCGGAAGATCGGCGTGGACCTGACCATCCTGATCAAGAGGGGGAAACATGAATCCCTGAATCCAAAGGGGGTTCAGGTCTCTTCCCGAGGGTCGGGCACCGTGGGGGGACATCCAGCAGCCTATTTTTACGGGGAGGTTCGAGAGGGACTTTTCAAAAAAAGGACCCGCAAGACTCTTCGCGTCTGCTTTTACTGCCCGGAGTTGCAACACACCATTTTCCTCCATTTTACCGGCAAGTGCCAGGAGTCCGAGCTGAGAGAACTCCATGAATCCCTGGCCGGGCTGGAGTGCCATTAAACAAGCTATACCCCCCACCTTCTCTTTATAAACGAGGGAAAACAGAGTTCGGCTATTGGATTGCCCATGACTTGCCAATATAAACATAGTATGTCGAAAAAATATCGACATACTATGTTTATATGTGCTATATATAAGCAGTGTCGTGACAATTCCCTCTTCCCCCTTTAGCTCGCCTAAGCCACAGGTGGCTTAGGGGGAAGCAGAAAAACCTGAGTACCTAAGGAAGATGATTGAAGAGCTAAGAAAGAGGATAGCCGGGGAGGAATTTGACTACCAGACCCTTTTGGACGTTCTCAAGGAGTATGAGCGCCCCCGCGACAAGATCACCGCTCTGCTGCGGCAGGGAAATATCATTCGGGTGAAGAAGGGTATCTATGTCTTCGGTGAAAGGTACGCCCGAGGGCCTTTCTCCAGAGAGGTCCTGGCTAACATGCTCTTTGGGCCATCCTATATATCCCTCGATTATGCCCTCCACTATCATGGCCTGATCCCGGAGCGCGTCGAGGCCATGACCTCAGCCACGTGCGGCCGCGGCCGGCGTTTTTCTACCCCCGTAGGCCTATTCCTTTACCGTAAGATTCCCATGGCCGCCTATTCAATCGGCATCGATCAAGTGGAACTCGAAGGGGGCCGTACGTTCTTAATCGCGACCCCCGAAAAGGCATTGGCCGACAAGATTCATGATGACCGGGGCACGGCTGTTCGCAGTCAAGCGGAAATGAGGGAATACCTCTTAACTCATCTGCGAATCGATCCCGGAGGATTGGAAAGGCTGAATGCCAAGATGCTCATTCTGATCGCTGCCCGATACGGGTCCCGTAAGATCCGACTGCTGGGCAGTTTGATCGGCGGGCTTACTGGGCGGGAGGTAGGCCATGAATGACGCGATTGCCCGTATGCTTGACCGCCACCAGTGCAGAAGCGTCGGAGACTACGTGAGAGCCCTGCGGGAGATCCTGCAGGAAATTGCCCTGCTTGGGCTTTGGCGAGGCAAGTTTTTTGAGAAGGCCGCCTTTTATGGCGGCACAGCTCTCCGGATCCTTTATGGGATGGACCGTTTTTCCGAAGACCTCGATTTTTCCCTGCTCCAACCCATGCCCGATTTCGATCTTTCGCGTTATGTCGGAGCTCTGGAACGGGAGATCCGTTCGTTCGGTTTCGAGGTTAGCGTGGAGAGGCGAAAGAAGAAGACGGAAAGTCCGGTCCAGTCGGCATTCCTCAAGGCCGACACCCTGAAGCATTTGCTGGTCATAGAGACTGCCGAAGAAATAGCCTGGCAGATTCCTCGTGGCCAGGTCATGAAAATCAAGGTCGAAGTGGATACCGACCCACCTCCGGGATTTGACACCGAAACCAAGTTTCTGATGCATCCCATCCCGTTCTCGGTCAGAGCCTTTGTCCTCCCCGACCTTTTTGCCGGCAAAATGCACGCCGTCCTCTGCCGGCAGTGGAAGACACGGGGCAAGGGCCGTGACTGGTACGATCTGGTCTGGTATGCCGGGTACCATCCAAAGCTTCACCTCGAGTACCTGGAAAAAAGAATGCTCCAGAGTGGACACCTAAGGGAGGGTGAACACCTGACTCAGGATAAGTTCCTGGCGCTGATATCGAAGGCGATTGAGAAGCTCAACGTAGAACAAGTTAGGAGGGAGGTAGAACCTTTTGTAAAGAATCCCGAAACGCTGGAAGTCTGGTCGAAGGAGTTCTTCCTGGATGTGGCGAGACGGATCGTACTGCAATAGCCGCGGGAGGCGCTAAAGGGTCGGCCGCTGCCCTTCTTTGATAATGGGGGAATGGTCGCCAATTTTCTTGACATTCTTTACTATCCTAATTTAAGCTAACAATAAATTTACTGGATTGGAGAACGATGATGAGCGGAAAATCCTATGCCGTAGCCGTCGCCGGGGCCACCGGAGCTGTAGGATTGGAGATGATCAAAACCCTTGAACAGCGTAAATTCCCCGTGGGGTCCGTTAAACTTTTGGCCTCGGAACGGTCCGTCGGCAAAGAACTTCGGTTCAATGGAAAGCCGGTAAAAGTGGAAAAGCTCACCAAGGATTCGTTCAAAGGGGTGCAGGTCGCCCTTTTTTCGGCCGGCGCCTCGCGCAGCCTGGAGTTTGCCCCGGCAGCCGCCGCTTCCGGGGCGGTCGTGGTGGACAACAGCAGCGCCTTTCGTATGGACCCGGAAATCCCCCTGGTGGTGCCCGAAGTCAACCCCCACGCCATCGCCCAGTACAAGAAAAGGGGGATCATCGCCAACCCCAACTGCTCCACCATCCAGATGGTGGTGGCCCTGAAGCCCATCCATGACGCGGTGCGAATCAAAAGAATCGTGGTCTCCACCTACCAGGCGGTTTCCGGCACCGGGCTGAAGGCCATCGATGAGCTTTTGCTCCAGACCCGTGCGCTCCTCAACTCCCAGGAGATACAAAAAAAGGTGTATCCCCATCAGATCGCCTTCAACTGCCTGCCGCACATCGATGTGTTTTTGGACAACGGATACACCAAGGAAGAGATGAAGATGGTCAACGAGACCCGCAAAATCATGGAAGACCCGACGATCCGCGTGACCGCCACGACCGTCCGGGTGCCCGTTGTCCATAGCCACTCCGAATCGGTCAACATCGAAACGGAAAAAAAGATCACTCCCCAAGAAGTCCGGGAAATTCTCTCCAAGGCGCCCGGGGTCAAGGTGGTGGATAATCCGGCCCTCAACGAATACCCGCTGGCCATCCACGCGGCTGGGCGGGACGAAACCTTCGTCGGCAGAATCCGCGAGGACGAATCGATCCCCAACGGGATCAATATGTGGGTGGTCTCAGACAACGTCCGCAAGGGAGCGGCCTTAAACGCGGTGCAGATCGCCGAGATCCTAATCGAAAAATACATTTGATCGCCGATATCTCCCCCAACTCCCCCTCACCCTACCCTCTCCCAAGGGGGGAAAGGGCAAATATTTTCAAATATAAAGAGAAATCCCCCCCCTTTTACAGGGGAGGGACAGGGTGGGGATGGGTCCAAGGAAATTTCTTTTCTTGATATGATGGCTTCATGAAATTCCTCCAAGACATCACCCTGGGACAGTACCTTCCCGGCAATTCATTCCTCCACCAGCTGGACCCACGGACCAAATTTTTGTCCCTGATCTTATTGATGGTCGTCACTTTTACGGTGCAGGACTTCTTTTCCATGGGCCTGCTTTGGTTCCTTTTCTTCGTAGGGTTGGCCGTTTCGGGCTTGTCCTGGACTTACGTCTTCCGGGGAGTTCGATCCTTTCTCTGGCTCTTTCTGTTCACCGCTTGCCTTCATTTCTTTCTTACCCCCGGCCCCTCCCTTCCTTTTTTCCCGATCGGTTTTCTGAACCTGACTTGGACTGGATTGTCCAAGGGAGCCTTTGTTGCGGCCCAGCTTTTTCTGGCCATTCTTTTCTCCTCCCTCATGACTCTTACTACTTCTCCCCTCCAGCTCGCTTATGGGCTGGAGAAGCTCCTAATGCCTCTGAAACGGTTCCGGGTCCCGGTGGAAGATTTTTCCATGATGACCATGCTGGCGATCAAGTTCATACCCATTCTCCTGGGAGAAGCCAACCGGATCATCAAGGCCCAGAGCGCCCGGGGCGTGGACTTCGAATCCGGCAGCTTTTTCCGCCGGGCGAGGAATCTGCTCCCCATTCTGACCCCTCTTTTCCACAGCGTATTCAAAAGGGCCGACGATCTGGCTATCGCCCTGTTAGCCCGGGGATATCTCAGCGGGGGCAAACGAACCCACCTCCACGAACCCCAAATGGCAGGAAGAGACTATTTCGTGCTGGCCTGCATAGCAGGGTTTACGGTTTTCGAGCTTAAATTTGGCGGATAGAAAGAATAGGTAATGGGTAATGGGTAATGGGTAATGGGTGATGGGTAATGGGTGATGGGTGATGGGTAATGGGTGATGGGTTATGGGTAATGGGCAATGGGTAATAGGCAATGATCGATGGGCATGGTTCAATGAAGATGGTCTCTTAAAAAGTCGAAAATTGGCCCTCCCCCTCGATGGGGGAATATTGGGGTGGGGGTGATGAATAAAAGAGTTTCAATCCCTTTTCCATCCCCCTCCCCTTAATCCCCTCCCACCAGGGGAGGGGAGATTTCACTTTTTAGGGACTCTTCAATGATCATTGACAAATGATTGTTGCGTCTTTTCGGGGGCATGCATGAGCAGTAGGAAATTCATCGGCCAAATCCAGGTTTACACCGGAAACGGCAAGGGCAAGACCACCGCCGCCCTCGGGCTGGCGTTGCGGGCGGTGGGCCACCGTTTTAGGGTGCTCATAATCCAGTTTCTTAAAGGAGGGATCGCTTACGGGGAGCTGAAGTCGGCCAAGAAGCTCTCTCCCTACCTGACGATCCTACCCATGGGGCGGGAGTGTTTCGTGGACAGAAAGAATCCTCATCCCGTTGACCGACGATGGGCGCGGAAAGGATGGGAGCTAGCGAAGGAGGCGGTCCGGAGCGAGAAATACCGGGTAGTTATCCTTGATGAGGTAAATGTTGCGGTTCATTACGGCCTGGTGCCCCTGGGGGAACTCCTGGGCCTGATGAAGAATAAACCCGAGCCGGTCGAGCTGATTCTGACCGGCCGCTGGGCCAAACCCGAGGTCCTCCGCCAAGCCGACCTAGTCACGGAGATGAAAGAAGTCAAGCACTATTACCGGAAAGGAATCGAGAGCCGGATTGGAATAGAAAGATAGTCGAATAATCAAAGGGTCTGATAAACCATTCATCTATTTGACTCCTTGACTATCTGCCTATTCGACTTTTTTTATTCGCCTTGAGCCTTTCCCCTCCTCATGCTAAAATCACTCTCGCATGAACCGAGGCGGAGGGAGAAGCGAGTCGTTTGCGGGTCATCGGCGGCAAATGCAAGGGAAAGAAACTTTTTGCTTTGAAAGGCCTGAGTCTCCGCCCCACCTCCGACCGGGTGAAGGAGGCCATTTTCGATATTCTGCAGAAATATCCCTCCGGGCAAAATGTGTTGGACCTCTTTGCCGGGACCGGAGCGCTGGGCCTCGAAGCGTTGAGCCGGGGAGCGCAAAAGGCCGTCTTCATGGAGCAAAGTTCCCGGTCCTGTGCGGTTCTGAGGAGAAATATCGAGGCCTGCCGGTTCAGCGGCCAAAGCGAAGTCGTTTCCAAGGCGGTACAGGCGGGGCTGAGGGCCCTGGAAGAACGGGGGGATTCTTTCGACCTAGTCTTTCTGGACCCCCCGTACGGAAAAGGACTGGCCTACCGGACTCTTGAGATCCTCTCCCGGAGCCGTATTCTTTCGGTCAACGCCCTGATCGTTGCCGAACATTCGCCGGATGAGGACTTGAGTTCGATCTCTTTTTTGGAGCGAATCGACCGACGAAGATATGGGGGAACGGAGGTTTCCCTCTTTCGGCGCAAGGAAAAAGAATAGAATGGGATGCGAATAAACCTAAATGATGCCAAATTACCCCCCTTTGAAAAAGGGGGGAATGGGGGGATTTTCTTGGAGAGCCGGGGTCAGAAATCCCCCCCGCCCCCCTTTAATAAAGGGGGGCCAAAAGTCACTCCCGGTGAATTCCTACAACAATGTCTGGAACGCATTTTGACCCAATGAAATCGGGGCTGCGGAAGCGCTTGCAGAGAATATTTATGCACTTGTTGAGTAAATTCAGATGAAAAATCAAGAATTCGGAGACCCGGAGGTAGAATCCAGAATAGCGACGTGACGTTCGCACGGTTTTTTTGTTCTGGCTCCTGCCTTCTGACTTCTGACTTCTTTGTTCATGAATCTGCGTCCCCTGAGAAAAGAGGATTAATCCATGAGCGAAAAAATCGCGGTTTATCCCGGCTCGTTCGACCCGATCACCAACGGCCACGTGAATCTGATCGAGCGGGCCCTGCAGGTGTTCGACAAACTCATCGTGGCGGTGGCCCATAACCCCAATAAGACGGCTCTCTTCTCGGTGGAAGAACGAATCGAAATGATCCGCGTCGCCCTGAAAAACGACCCCCGGGTCAGCACCGCCTCCTTTCAGGGTTTGCTGGTGGAATTCGCCGTGCAGCAGGGGGCCAATGTCATCGTCCGGGGCCTGCGGGCCCTTTCGGATTTCGAGTACGAATTCCAGATGACCCTCATGAACCGCAAGCTCAACCGCAAGGTGGACACCATGTTCCTGATGACCGGATATAAATGGTTCTACACCAGTTCCAAGATCATTAAGGAAGCGGCCTCCCTGGGCGGGTCCGTGCGGGGCCTGGTCCCGGAGATTGTTCATCAGCGTTTGAAAGACAAATTCCCTGCGTACCGGAATCTACCCTAAGGCCGTAGGGGCGATTCGCGAATCGCTCCTACTTTCTTTACAAGAAAGGAGTATTTTATGAAACTAGCCGACCGAGTCAATCGCATCAAACCCTCCCCCACCTTCGCCGCAGCGGCCAAGGCCGCGGCCATGCGGGCCAAGGGTATCGAAGTCATCAGCTTTGCCCAGGGAGAGCCGGACTTCGACACCCCGGACAATATCAAAGAGGCCGCCTACAAAGCGATTCGGGAAGGCATCACCAAATATACCCCGGCCTCCGGGTTTCCCGATCTCAAGGACGCCATCATCCACAAATTTAAGAGGGATAACGGCCTCACCTATGACCGGTCCCAGGTCTTCGCTTCTGCCGGAGCCAAGCTTATCATCTATAACCTGGCCCAGGCCCTTTTTCAGGCCGGGGACGAAGTCATCGTCCCGGCTCCTTATTGGGTCTCCTATACGGACATCGTCCTTTTGATGGATGCCACTCCGGTGGTGGTGCAGACTTCCGAGGACCGGGGTTTTAAAATGACCGTGGACCAGCTCAAAGCCGCCGTTACCCCGCGCACCAAAGCGATCCTGATCAACAGTCCCTGCAACCCCACGGGGGCAACTTACACGGCGCAGGAATTGAGGGACCTGGTTGACGTTGTGCTTCCCCAAAAAATCCTCATCATCGCCGATGACATCTATGAAAAATTCGTTTACGACGGCACGGTCTTTACGAGCATCGCCTCCCTGGGCAAGGAAGTCCAGGATCAGACCGTGGTCGTCAACGGAGTTTCCAAAACTTATTCCATGACCGGATGGCGGATCGGTTATGCGGCCGGCCCGGCCGACCTAATGGCCGCCATGGACAAAGTCCAGACCCAGAATGTTTCCAACCCCGTCTCTTTCTGTCAGAAGGCGGCCGTCGAGGCCCTGGCCGGACCGCAGGATTCGGTGCAGAAGATGGTCGCCGAATTCGACCGGCGCCGCAAATACATCGTGCAGCGATTGAACGCCATGCCCGGGATCAAGTGCGCCATGCCCAAGGGAGCTTTCTACGTTTTTCCGAACATCACCGGTCTTTTCGGGAAGAAATGGGGGGACAAGGTGATCTCCAACTCGGGGGATGTGACCGATTTGATCCTGGAAGAGGCCAAGGTGGCGGTCGTAGCCGGCAGCGGGTTCGGCAACGACCACTATATCCGTTTTTCCTACGCCACCTCCATGGCCAACATCGAGAAGGGCATGGACCGGATTCAGGAAGCCCTGAAAAAGCTTCGGTAGGAGCGATTCATGAATCGCCCCTACAGCTTTCAGCGGTCAGCTCTCATCCATCTATTCTTTCTTTTGCTGAGCGCTGATTGCTGGCCGCCTCTTTTCAAAATAATCCCGCAAAATCTGCCCATGATCAAAGGCCAGGGGGAAGGGAAGATTTTCCTCCGAAAATATCCCGATTTCCCCGGCGTCATCCCCTGCCCGGGGTATTCCCATCGCCCTTGCCGTGAAGACCGTTGAAATGTTGTGCTGGCGGGGGTCCCTCCGGGGGTCGGAATACGTATGGAATTGTTCCAGAGATTCCACCCTTAGCCCGGTCTCCTCCCGAGCCTCCCGGAGCGCCGCCTGCTCCAGAGTCTCGCCGTAGTCCACAAAGCCTCCGGGCAAAGCCCAAGCCTTCGGCTCGTTTTTCCGGAAAATCAAGACAATCCCCTTCTTTCCGTCTTCCCGCTCCACCCGGATGATGATATCGACCGTAGGGAAAGGATTCAAATAACGGTATACTTCTGCCCCGCACTTTGGACAAAGGACCTTTTTTCTCTCCATTCAACCTCCCTTTATTATTTTTCTTAATGTGGGGGTTCCGCCGTTGCGGGATGGCCGCCCGCAAGATGGGCACTCCCGCCATGGCGGGAGGGTTGCCCCTACGATTTGTATGCGGCGAACCCTCACCCCCAAAAACCCAAAATTCAAAGCCAATTATTGTAAAAACCGGCCTTGAACCTAAACCGCCGGGAAAACGACTTCAAGTTCCTTGACATTTAACCGGTTCCCTGTTATAAATCAAGAAAAATTAAGAGGTTATGCCAATGAAAAGAATCGGACCTTTTGCCCTTCTCGCCGTCCTTTTTCTCTCTGCCCAATTCACCCTCACCGGGTGCGCATCCAGCCCCGCAAAGGAAGGAGGAACCGCCCCATCGGAGACAGCCCTTAGGGCCTCCTTTTCCGGTTTCGAAGACGTGGTGATCCCCTCTGATATTTCCGTAAATAAAAAGAAATCGCAAGTATACAGCGCCGGCAAGGCTAAAGTGGGGCTTCTCACTTTCGAAGGCCGGGTCGAACCCAACTCCCTGGCGGATTTTTTCCAGAATAACCTTCCCCGCGGCGGCTGGAAATTGATGACCTCCCTGAAAGACCGGGACCACAATCTGGTTTTTTTGAAAGACGACCGGGTTTGTTTGATCACCATCAGCGAAGGCTGGTTCACCACTGTCTGTGAACTGAGGGTCGGGCTGGTTGAAAAAGCCGCGGAGCCGGCCAAAGGAACAACCACCCGCTGACCGTTCTTTTTAACCCGCGGAACCATGTTGAAAGGCAAAAAAATCGTTCTTGGAGTGACGGGGGGGATTGCCGCGTATAAATCGGCCGAGCTCGTCCGGGAACTGGTGCGGTCGGGGGCCGAAGTATTCGTGGTGATGACTCACGGCGCACAGGCCTTCATTACCCCCCTCACCCTGCAGACCCTGTCGGGCTATAAGGTCGCCACCGACCTTTTCAGCCTGATCGAGGAGTCGGAAATCGGCCACATCTCCCTGGCCGAGAGGGCCGACATCCTGGTCATCGCTCCGGCCACCGCAAATGTGATCGGGAAGATTGCCGGGGGAGTTGCCGACGATCTGTTAACCACCGTCGTTATGGCCACCCGAGCACCCGTTCTTCTGGCCCCGGCCATGAATGTGCATATGTGGGAAAACCCCATCTGCCAGGAAAACATCCTGAAGCTCCGGGGACGAGGGTATCACTTTGTCGACCCTGAAAGCGGGGAACTGGCTTGCGGTTACGAGGGAAAGGGAAGGCTGGCGGAAATCCCGGCCATCGTGGAGGAAATCCGGGCCATCCTCTCCCCCAAGGACTTTTCGGGAGAAATTCTCCTGGTCACCGCGGGGCCCACGGAGGAGCCCATCGACCCGGTTCGCTATCTGAGCAACCGATCTTCGGGGAAAATGGGGTTTGCCCTCGCCCGCGCCGCCCGTCTGAGGGGAGCCCGGGTCATCCTGGTGAGCGGCCCCTCGGCCTTAAAACCACCCTGCGGGGTGAAATTCATTCCGGTCCGGACCGCGGTGGAAATGCGGGAGGCGGTTTTGGAAAACCTGGCCCAGGCCTCGGCCCTGATTATGGCCGCCGCGGTCTCCGATTACCGTCCCCAGAGAAGCCATGCCGAAAAGATGAAGAAATCCAAGACGGAGCTGAACCTCCCCTTGGAATTGAACCCGGACATTCTTTTCGAGGCCGGGCAGAGAAAAGGGAAACGGGTCCTCATCGGGTTTGCCGCCGAAACCGAGGACCTGTTGGCCAATGCCCGCAAAAAGCTCACGGAAAAAAACCTGGACCTGATCGTGGCCAACGACGTCAATCGTCCGGGGGCGGGCTTCGCGGTGGATACCAACATCGTCAAGATGATCGACCGTTTCGGTAAGGTGGAGGAGCTTCCCCTCATGAGCAAAGAAGACCTGGCCCATCGCGTGCTCGACCGGGTACTCTCATTGAGGAGCGCATGAATTTCAGGATTCAGACCCCGGCCCTGGACCAGCCGGACTTTCTTCTCCATCTCAGGGCCCTGGTTGCCGGTCTCCGGCACTACCTGGAGGAGGAAAGAGCCTTGGGATTCGAGGGCTGGACCAAGAAGTCGGCCCCTTCTCCCCCCATGGCTCCCCCGGGCTCTCAGGGCCCGGTCGTTTCTCCCCTGAGCCTGGAGGAGGTTCGGAGGGAATTGGGAGACTGCCGCAGGTGCAAGCTCCATTCGGGCCGGACGAATATTGTCTTCGGCACGGGAAACCCCAAGGCCAAGCTGGTCTTCGTGGGGGAAGGCCCGGGCCGGGATGAAGACCTGCAGGGGAAACCATTCGTCGGACAGGCCGGGCAGCTCCTCACCAAAATCATCCAGGCCATTCAGCTCACCCGGGAAGAGGTGTACATTGCCAATATCATCAAATGCCGCCCCCCCGGGAACCGGAACCCGGAGCCGGATGAAATCCAGGCCTGCGAGCCCTTTCTGATCAAACAGCTCGAGGTCATCCGGCCCAAGCTGATTTGCGCCCTGGGAACGTTTGCGGCGCAAACGCTGCTCGAAACCGGAGAAAAAATCTCCCTTCTTCGGGGAAGATTCCACCAATACCAGGGAATCCCGATCATGCCCACCTACCATCCGGCTTACCTCCTGCGCAACCCCCATTTTAAAAGGGATGTGTGGGAAGATATGAAGAAGATTAAGAAAGAATACGAACAGCTATGAATTTCTCCGCTCCGGCGGATCCAAGGGAGTTTCACTAATGGGTAAGAGGTCTTTCTGCGCTTTCTTTTTTCTGGGGCTTTTTCTCGCCGGCGTTCTTTGCTCTCTGCTGCCCGGGTTTCTTCCGGCCCAGGAAAAGCAGGTCAACATCCTAAAGATCAACGACGCCATCACCCCGGCGATCGCGGATTTTATTAGACGGGGCATCGAACAGTCGGTCAAAGACCGGGCGGAGTGCTTGATCATCCAGATGGATACCCCCGGGGGGCTCGACCTCTCCATGAGGGATATCATCAAGGATATGATGAACGCCGACATTCCCATCGTGGTCTATGTGGCCCCCAGCGGAGCGAGGGCGGCATCGGCCGGCGTTTTCATCACCCTGGCGTCCGACATCGCGGTCATGGCTCCCGGCACGAATATCGGGGCCGCCCACCCGGTCGCCATGGGGGGAGGAAAGATGGACCGGACCATGGCCGAAAAAGTGGTGAACGACGCCGTGGCCTACATCGAATCCATCGCCGAAAAAAAAGGAAGAAACGTGAAGTGGGCGGCCAAGGCCGTGCGGGAGAGCGTTTCCATCACCGAGACCGAAGCCCTGAAGATCAAGATTATCGATCTCATCGCCAAAGACGTGGATGACTTGCTGGCGAAAATCGACGGCAAAACCGTGGAAAAGCCCAAGGGCAAGATCAAGTTGGCCACCAAGGGTTTGAAGACCGCCGTGGTCGAGATGGGCTTCCGGGAAAGCTTCCTGGCGACCCTGAGCAACCCCAACATCGCCTACATTCTCATGATGATCGGCCTGGTGGGGCTCTATTTCGAGCTCTCCAATCCGGGGGCCATCTTCCCGGGGGTCATCGGAGGAATCTGCCTGATCCTGGCTTTCTTCGCCTTCCGGACTCTCCCGGTCAACTATGCGGGGGTGTTGCTGATTCTATTGGGGGTCTTTCTATTTATCGCCGAGCTGAAGGTGGCCAGTTATGGACTCCTTTCCGTGGGGGGAATCATCTCCCTGGCCTTGGGCTCGATCATGCTCTTTGATTCCCCCCTTCCCTATCTGCGGGCCTCCCTGGCGGTCATTCTCCCCACAGTTCTGGTAACGGCGGCTTTTTTCATTCTGGCCGTGGGTTTTACGATCAAAGCCTACCGGGCGAAGCCGGCCACGGGAGCGGAGGGTCTGGCGGGGGAGGCGGGAAAGGCCGCCACGCGCATCGCGCCGGAGGGCAAGGTCTTCGTCCACGGGGAGTTCTGGAATGCTTACAGCGACAAGACCATCGAAGAGGGGGAGAAGATCCGAGTGGTCAAGGCGGAAAATCTCCGGCTGAAGGTGGAAAAGCTCACCTAAACAGGCTAGAATATCCGCCGGTAGCAGAACCAAACTTTTTGAGCATCTTTTTGCGGCGGCATGATCGGTTATAAATTACAACAGGAGGGTACAATGATTCCATCTCTTTCGTTTTTAGTCCTGGTGATTCTGATCCTCATGATCCTGGCCAGCGCGCTGCGGATCCTCAACGAGTACGAGCGGGGGGTCATCTTCCGCCTGGGCCGCATCCGCACCGTGGGAGGAACCCCCACCCCCAAGGGCCCGGGCTTGATTTTCCTCATTCCCGTGGTGGACAAACTGGTCAAAGTCAGCCTGCGGACGGTGACCATGGACGTGGCCCCCCAGGACGTTATCACCCGGGACAACATCTCCATCAAGGTGAACGCGGTCATCTACTTCCGGGTCATGGACCCCATCCGGGCGGTCATCGAGATTGAAAACTACCTTTACGGAACTTCTCAGCTGGCTCAGACCACCCTCCGTTCGGTATGCGGCCAGGTGGAACTGGACGACCTTCTCTACCAGCGGGAAAAAATCAACCTTCAACTCCAGGAGATTCTGGATAAGCATACCGATCCCTGGGGAGTCAAGGTAACCGCCGTGGAAGTAAAGGCCATCGACCTGCCCGAAGAGATGCGTCGGGCCATGGCCAAGCAGGCCGAGGCCGAGCGTGAACGGCGGTCCAAGGTCATCCGTGCGGAAGGCGAGTTCCAAGCCGCGGAGAGATTGAAGGACGCCGCGGTGATCATCGCCGTCCATCCCATGGCTCTGACCCTGCGCTACCTTCAGACCCTGACCGAAGTGGCCACGGATAAGAACTCTACCACCATTTTCCCCATCCCTATCGACCTGATCAAGCCTTTCTTAAAGCTGGCCGAGCGGGCGGAAATGAACGCGGAGCGGGTGGAAAAGGGCAAGGAAACGAGCTAGACACCAGCCTCCCAGCATCAGCGAAGGAAAAGGATGGGGCTCAGAGAATTGCGCCCCATCCTAATTTTGGGTCTTCTCCCAATCGAGTGGGTGCTTGAGGAAGATTTTGAGCTTCCCGGGTCTACCCCTGCCGAAAGAGAGTTGGCCGGGCCCAGGGCGGCATCCCGCCCGGGGCAGGACATCCTGAGGCAGCGGTTCTTCCATCGGGTCGCGTCGGAAATGAATTAGGTTGTCCCTGTTTAAGCTGGGATTGCGTTTTAGGCGAAGGGTTCGGGGACCGGTGCCTTGCGGAGGCCGGGCCAGCGCTCCGGGACTCCGGATTTTTCCTGCCGAGGCTGTCCCGCCCCGGACGGGATGCCCACCTGGGGGCCTGTGCGATGGAGTCGTTTTCTCCCTTCTTACCCACTCGATTGGGAGAAGACCCCTAATTTTTTATGACTCCTTCTTTTGATTTATTTCAACCGCAGAGCCCCCAGAGAACGCCGGCATAAGCCAACAAATCGGCCCCGAAAGCCGGAAGGAATAACCGCCTTTGAATTCGTTCCCCCCGTTTTCATCGGCAGTATTGTTTTTTCCCGGTTCGACCTTTTTCGATTGAAAGCATCTTTCCGCGTCCCTTGCAACCCCTGTGGCGGAAGTCTTTTGTGGAACCCTGGAAACGAAATCTATACAGCCTTTGGGCGGTCGAGTTCCTGGCCGTTCTGGGAATGGCCTTGGTCCTTCCCTTTCTACCGTTTTACATCCGGGAACTGGGAGCGGGGGACCTGGAAGAGGTGAAAAGGTGGAGCGGCCTGATTTACGCCGCCCCCTTTCTTTTGGCCGTTTTTACGGGTCCCCTTTGGGGTTGGGTGGGAGACCGCTACGGCCGGAGGATGATGCTCATCCGGGCCATCTTCGGCTTTGCCGCTACCTCCTTTCTAATGGCCTTCGCCCAGACCGTTACCCAGCTTTTCCTCTTTCGCCTCGTCCAGGGCGGAGTAGCCGGGTTTATCGCGGCTACCCTGGCCATCGTGGCTACGACCACCCCACGGGAACAAATGGGTTATGCCATGGGAATCCTCCAGACCTCCCTGACGACCGGGGGGATCATCGGGCCCCTCGTGGGCGGATTCCTGGCCGACCTGATCGGATACCGAAATATTTTTTTTCTCACCGGCGGGTTGGGTTTCCTGGCCGGGATCCTGGTGATTCTCCTGGTTCAAGAAGACGGGAAACCCGGAGAAAAAAGGAAATCCTTGGGGCTTTTTTCCAATTACCGTTTCGTCTTCACCTCCCCCATCCTTTCTACGATTTTCGTCGCCAGCCTGCTCGTCCAGTTGGCCATTATGGGCATTCAGCCGATCCTTTCTCTTTTCGTAGAAAGCCTTTGGTCGAAGGCCGAGAATGTATCCACCATGGCCGGGTTCGTTTTCGGGGTGACCGGATTTGCCAGCCTGATCGCGGCCCCCTATTGGGGAAAGCGGGGGGACCGGATCGGGTATAGAAAGACGCTCATCATGACCTCCCTGGCCACGGGAATCTCCTACCTTCCCCAGGGGTGGGCCACCGATGTGTACCAGCTTTTGATCCTCCGTTTTGTCCAGGGCCTCTTTGTGGGCGGCATCCTTCCCGCCCTTTACACTTTAACCACGCTCAATGCGCCCGATGAGCGCCGGGGGGGTATTCTGGGGATCACCCGGAGCGGTTTGTTGATCGGCAACGCGGCAGGGCCTATCTCCGGCGGGTTTTTGGCCGCTTCGGTGGGTATGCGCCCGATCTTTTATTTCACCGCGGCCCTGCTCATCCTCGTCACCCTGGGGGCCAACAGGCTTCTAAAGGACCCCCCCAATTGAAAGGGGGATAAACCGGTAGGGACCTTTCGCCGGGGCGGGAAAAGGCGATTTCTCCCGGGGGCAAAAGGAAAGGATAAGTTCGAAGGACCTCTTCGAAATGCGGTATAATAAAAGGTGACTTTAACCCCGCACCTCGCACCCCTGGCCCTGAACCTTTTTTATGATTGACCTGCATATCCACACCAACGCCTCCTCCGACGGGCAGTATTCTGCGCGGGAGGTCTTCCAGATGGCCAGGCACAAAGGCCTGCAGGCCATCGCCTTCGCCGATCACAATTCCCTGCGAAACGTGGAAGAGGGGATTCGCCTGGCCGAGGAATTCGGCATGGGATTCATCCCCTGCATGGAACTGAACACTCTTTTTCGGGGTATGGACCTCCACCTTCTGGCCTACTTCCTGGATCCCGCTGATTCCATCCTCCAGGATTGGTTGGAAGAGATTCACCGGGAAAAAGTGCAGCAGGCGGGCAAGCGAATGGAGAAACTGAACGAGTTGGGTTTCTTCTTCACCACAGAGGATTTGCGGAAATTTTCTGAAGACCGGATTCCCACCGGTCGGTCCTATTTGCAGGCCATCCTCAGCCGGGATGAAAACCGCAAGGACCCGCGCCTGCGCCCGTACATCGACGGAGACCGGTCCCGTTCTCCTTATGTGAATTTCTACCGGGACTACCTCCGGGGAGGGAAACCGGCCTTCGTCCCCATGGAGGATATCTCCACCCCCTCGGCCATCCGTAAGATTCGCCAGCTGGGGGCCATCCCCGTTCTCGCCCATCCCTCGGATACGGGCGAAGACAACCTTCGGGCTCTCGTGGAACACGGATTGGAAGGCCTCGAAGCCTATTCTCCCTACCACACCCCTTCGGAGCAGGAGGCCTTCAGGGTTTTCGCCGAGCGTCACGGTCTCTTGGTGACCGCCGGGTCGGATTTCCACGGGGAAAAAATCAAGCCGGATATCGAGCTGGGGCAGGTTTCGGCCCATCCCCAAGATGTCCTTGAAAAGTTGAAAAAGAGAAGGAAGGATACCCGATGAAAGCAAACAAAGTCCGCGGGGTCGTTTTCGACCTGGACGGAACCCTCATCGATTCTTATCAGGCCATTTACCTGGGATTCCACTATGTTTATACGACGATAGGGCTTCCCCCTCTATCCTACGAGGAGGTGGAAAGGGCCGTGGGCCTGGGATTGGGCCATACCTTTCGGGAACTCCTGGGGGAAGAAAGGGTCCCCCAGGCCCTGGCCCTTTTCCGCAAGAGATACGAAGAGGTTTTCCGCACCCATACCCGTTTGCTCCCCGATGCCCGCGAAGTCCTGCAAGGCCTCCAGGGCCGGGCGATTCAACTGGCCGTGGCTACCAATAAGCTCGGCCGGTTTTCCCGGGCGATTTTCGAGCACTTCGGCATGGAAAAGATGTTTGCCGTTATCGTAGGGGACGGGGATGTTTCTCGGAACAAACCCGATCCCGAAATGCTTTACCTGGCCATGGACAAGATGGGAGTGGGAAAGGAGGAAACCATCTTTGTCGGCGATTCCGTAATTGACATCCAGACGGGGAAAAATGCGGGAATCCGGGTTTTCGCGGTTCCCACCGGCAATACCAGGCGGGACGATTTGGTCAAGGCCCAACCCACCGTGCTTATGAGTCGCCTTCTGGACCTCCTGACCTTGGTTTGACCCAAGGGCTTCCTGGGAAACGGCTCGGGAAGCGCCGGTAAAAAGGCCGTTGCACAACCTTCCCTTGCGGGAGTACAATCGGGGACAGGAAAGCTCTTCATAATCAGGGGGGATAAGCCAGCCGACCCAATTCCACCAAAGAAGGGGGGGAAAAGTCTCTCGGCATACAAGGGGGATACACTTCATTCTCTGAAAAGGAGGACAGCAGGATGCCTCTCGATGAATTTGTTCAGAGCCTGGTGAAGGTTAATCCTGGAAAGAATTCCTTCCTTTCGACTTACCTGGATTTGCGCCCGGAAGGAAGGGGTAAAAAGCTTCATTCCATTTTTCTCAAGAACCGAATGTCCGAACTCGCCCAGATTTTTCCTGCTCATTCCCGTGAGCAGGCCCTCCTCGCCCGGGATATCAAGCGGGTTCAAAAGTACGTGGAAGAAAAGCTGGATCCCTCCTGGAAGGGGATTGCCCTTTTTGCCTGTGCCGCCGAAGATTTTTTCTTGCCGATCCCTTTGCCCCTGCCCCCGGAAAACGAAATGGCCCTGTCCTCTCGGCCGCATCTTTTCTCGCTGATGGGCCAGGCGGATCTGTTCCGGCCCTATGCGATTATCGCCGCCGATTCCCGCCAGGCCCGCCTTTTCTGGATTCAGGACGGTCGCTTGGCGAAACAAAGGTCCCTTGTTTGGGAAGAGGAGCACACCACCCGGTTCGGCCGGATGGGCCTCTCCCTGCAGAAATTCCAGCGCCACATCCAGGAACATACCCGGCAGCGAATGAAGGAGGCTGTCGAGAATCTCCTCAAATGGGCCGGCAGGGATAAAATGGAATACCTTTTTACCATCACCGAGGAGGGAATGGAGGGGGAGATGAAAAAGCATCTGCCCCTCTCCCTGAAAAAGAAGCAGGCATCCCTTTCCCGGGTGGATTCCCGCGACCCGGACCATAAAATCCTTTCTGCAGCCTTCGAGGCGATTCAGGCCCTCTCCCGCGAACGGGCTGAAAGCCTGGCCCGTCAACTTCTCGAGGAGGCCCAGCCCTTGGGAAAGGCCACCGCAGGCCCGGAACCGACCTTGAGCGCCCTGCAGAGTCATCAGGTAGAACGCCTGGTTTTAGACCGGCGTTTCCAAGCCGAAGGCTGGGAATGTAAGTCCTGCGGGTACCAGGGGACGGGAGGAGTGCCCAAGGCCTGCCCCCTGTGCCAGGGAGCCACTGCCCCGGCGGAACTGCGGGAGGCGGTGGTTTACCTGGGGCAAACCCAGGAGATCGACCTTGCTTTTACGGATAACTATCGCCCGCTGGTAAAGGCCGGGGGAATCGGCGCCATGCTGAAGTTCCATATTTCGGGAAAAAAGGGGCGATGACACCGACGAAATCATGGACCCGCCGGTTCACACCATTCGATAGGAGGAAGGGATGGCCTTTTGGGAACAGGTAAAGGGGAAGACCCAGGCGGTTCAAATTAAGTTGCGCATGCTTTTTTTGGAGAACCAAATCGACCAGGCCCTCCTCCGGCTGGGCAGCCGGACCTATGATCTGAATAAAAGCGGGGGAGCCTTCGGGGAGGATGAAGAGGTTCGTTCTTTTTTGCAGGGAATCTCCTCCAAGAGGCAGGAGTTGGCCCGGCTTAAGGAAGACTTTCAAAGAAGCTGGAGCGAAGAGTCCAAGGAGCTGAAAGCCCGCCTGGAGAAGGGGGACGGCGCGCTGGAACAGGTGGAAATTTCTTTCCTGTCCCCGGCGGCGGGAAAAAAGGTCAAAGAGCTGGACCTTCCCAAGGAAGTTCTCCTGGGCCCGATCACGCGCGGAAAGGAGCTGATCATCCCCGACGGAGAAACGGAACTCCAGCCCATGGACCGAGTTACTCTTCTGGGAAAGAAAAAGGATGTGGAATCCACTGCCCGGCTCTTGAAAGGGCTTCCCTGAGGCAAGGATCGGGCCTCACAGGAACTAAGCCTGCATGGTTGGTTTTTCCTGGTTTCAAACTCTGCATCTGGGTATAATGAGTCCCAAATCGGAGTGAAGACGGCCAGAGCGCCCCGGAGCAGAGCCAGCCTGGGCGATGCCTTTTTCCCATGATCCCGTCAAGGGCGGAGCCCCGGCGGAGTCGTGGGTTTCCTTTCATGCCAAAACCAGTTCATAAACCATAGGGAGGGAGACGAATGTCCAATTACTGTCGGAATGGAGGTTACGGAGTGATTCTGGCCCTGCTTCTTGGGTCTATTTTCCTGGTGGGATGCGCGGGGAGCAAAACCTATCTGCTGAATCTTTCTTACAGCCCGCTGGGCACTCCTCAGTTTCTGCCCATTTCCGCGAAGCCAGCGACTCTGGCGGTCTATCAGTTTGAGGATGTGCGGCCCGACCGAGTTTATTTGGGCAGACGGGTTTACCGGGACGGGATGGTGGATTTTTTCAAGCCCGATGCAGGTACCGTTCAGGAGGTGGTGACCGAATCGGTGATTAAGGCGATGGAAAAAGCGGGGTTCAAGATTACCCGGGTCAATCGTCCCTTGAACCAGGATAAAGAGGATTTCAAGAACATCCCGGTAGACGTCGCTCTGGGAGGAAGAATCGAAGCTCTTTGGGTGGAGGCCAAATCCGGTTACACCACGACGAATACCGATGCCAAGCTGCGAATCAAAGTGGTCTGGGGTTTGCCCAAAGACCAAGTCTGGATGACCAAGACCATCGAGGGAAGTGCCCAGGAAACCGACCGTCCCTTTTACCAACCCAAGCATGCCGAAGCCAAGATCAACGAGGTTTTCAAGGATGGGCTGGATAAATTCCTGAAGGATGAAAATCAGTTGCGGGAAAAAATCCTAAAGAATAGATAAATCCCTTCCCCAAACTTCCCCTAAAAAGGCCAGGTCTCAACCTGGCCTTTTCCCTCATTCGTGCTGCTCCCGGCAGCGTCCAATCAACCTCAACTGAAGCGGCTGCCCGGCCGGGGAGCACAAGACGAGCTCGCCCCGCTTTCGCCCAGCTTCGGGCCTCCGCAGGAGAAAGCCGACATCATACGGCTGGGATTCCCCGCCCCGCACTTGGGGCAAGTCAGCTTGGCATCCCGATCCGCAACCCCCTGGATGATTTCAAACTGATGATGGCACTTGGAACAGCGGTATTCATAAATGGGCATCCCTGAACCTCCTTTAAGAAATGTAAGTGTTCAGTGGTGAGTAGGAAGTGGAATAAGACCCGATGCCTTTTCCCCTTACCCTTGACCTCTTACCCCTTACCTCTAACCTGCATGGAGAGCCTCACCCTAAGGCCATGAGCAACCCGATCAACGCCCCCAGGGCGGTGCTGATGTACGGGTTGCAGGTCAAACCTCAGGTGCTGCCGATTTTGGCCGAAATCAGGCTTAGGCCGTAACCCATCACGGCTCCCAGCAAGGGTGCGGCAAT
Source organism: Syntrophaceae bacterium (assembly GCA_013388675.1). Classification (GTDB taxonomy): domain Bacteria; phylum Desulfobacterota; class SM23-61; order SM23-61; family SM23-61; genus SM23-61. The sequence continues at coordinate 36,307 of JACAEW010000169.1, forward strand.
CACTTTACAGGTCATTGAGAATTCCTTTTACAGGACCTTTTTAACGAGGTTTTCCAGTTGATTCTTGGGGACGGCGCCGACGACTTGATCGACGATCTTTCCGTCTTTGAACATGATGAGGGTAGGAATTCCCCTCACCCCGTAGGTGGCCGGGGTTTTGGGATTTTCATCCACATTGACTTTGACGAATTTGACTTTCCCCGCATATTGGTTGGAAAGCTCTTCGAAGATCGGGGCGATCATGCGGCAGGGGCCGCACCAGGAGGCCCAAAAATCGACGATGGTGGGCTGTCCTGATTCAAGGACTTCTTTTTGAAAGTTCGCATCCGTTCCAGCCAATAAATTATTGCCTTCGGCCATAACGATCCTCCTTTTCCATCCCTAAAAAATTCTCTTATAACTTAAGAGATGCAAGACCGTTCAAAAGGATTCCAAGACCTCATTTTTTCCCCGCCCCCGAAGGCCTGGGGCCTTTAAATGGCGGATGGCAAAGAGGAAGTTACGAAAAGCACCTTCTCCAGCTTTTCGCCTCTTAAGCGTCACCTTGTGCCCAAGGTGGCAACAAACTGTAGGGGCAACCCTCCCGCCATGGCGGGGTTGCCCATTTTGCAAGCGGCCGCAGAGGGCCGCCCCCACAACAGCCTGTTTGGTTCAGGCTGTGCCGAGTTAGGAAATGGGACGGTATGGAAACATCCTTTGAATCGACTCTTGAAAAGCTACATCTAATGTTAACAAAAACCTTGGTGACAAACTACTGCAAAATGGAAGGAAAAGACCCCAAATTGGCGTTGGCCCAAGAAATAAAAACCCTGAAGGATGAATTGCAAGATCGAGAAAGGGCTCTCCCCGCCCATACCATCCGCCCTCATCAATTACAAGCCATCGAGGAGTTGGAAGAGAAAATCCGCCTTTTGGAGGAAAAATTCCGCAAGCTGTACCCGTAAGCGCGACTCATACCATGAATTGTATCAACCATCCAAAACGGAAAGCCTTTTCCATCTGCCAGAAATATAACCAGGGGTACTGCGAAGAATGCTGCACATGTTCCGACCCCAAGGGATATTGCAAGTACCGCACCCAATGCATCGCCTGGCAAATCTGTAAAAAAGGCAAAGAGCAAAGCGCATAGCGCCAAGCCCAAATTTTTGAGGCCCTCTGCTCTCGGCGCTATGCGGCGCTTTCATGGTCTTTTCCGTTTGACTTCCCCTCCTCCTGAATCTATAATCAGAAAAAAATCTCATTATTCCAAATGGTTAAAATCAAAACCGTATTCGGCTGCCAGAACTGCGGATACCAGTCCCCCAAATGGCTGGGCAAGTGTCCGGATTGCGGGTCCTGGAATTCCTTCGTGGAAGAAGCGGTCTCTCCCAGCGTCGATCACTCGGGATTTTCTTTGGCCATCTCCGCTCAAGGCATTCCCCCCCAATCGATTCTGTCCATCGATACCGGGGAAGAAGGAAGGCAGAAAACGGAGATCAGCGAATTCGACCGGGTCCTTGGGGGGGGTCTTGTAGTCGGTTCCATTGTCCTGATCGGCGGCGACCCGGGGATCGGAAAATCTACCCTCCTTCTGCAGGCCCTGGATAGGCTATCCCGGAAGAAAATCCAGGCTCTTTACGTCTCCGGGGAAGAATCCTTGCGCCAGACCAAAATGCGGGCCGACCGCATCGGGATTTCATCCCCAAGCCTCTTTGTCCTGGCGGAAAATTCCCTGGAAAAGATCATCGAACATATACAGAAACTCAAGCCCCGAGTGGCGGTCATCGATTCGATCCAAACCGTGTTCACCTCCCAGTTACAGTCCGCCCCCGGATCGATCGGACAGGTTCGGGAATCGGCCGGAAAACTCATGATGCTCTCCAAGTCCTCGGGCCTATCCACCTTTCTCATCGGTCACGTGACTAAGGAAGGGGCTATCGCCGGGCCCCGCGTCCTCGAACACATGGTGGACACGGTCCTTTATTTTGAGGGCGATCGGGGGCACCCCTACCGCATCCTTCGGGCGGTAAAGAACCGCTTCGGCTCCACCAACGAAATCGGCGTCTTCGAGATGAAAGACGGGGGTTTGGAGGAGGTGGCCAATCCTTCCGAGCTTTTCCTGGCCGAGCGCCCCATCGATGTCCCTGGGTCGGTGGTCATCTCCAGCGTAGAGGGCTCCCGCCCCATCCTGGTGGAGCTCCAGGCCCTGGTCAGTCCCACCTCTTACGGAATGCCGCGGCGAACGGCCATCGGCGTGGACCCCAACCGGGTCTCCCTCTTGGTGGCCGTATTGGAAAAAAAGGTGGGAATGAACCTCGCCCAGCAGGACATCTTCGTGAACGTGGCCGGGGGAGTCCGGATCGACGAGCCGGCAGCGGACCTGGGAGTCATATGCGCGGTAGCCTCCTCTTTTCTCGACAAGCCCATTCCCTCCGGCACCATGGTGATCGGAGAGGTGGGGCTGGCGGGGGAGGTCCGCGGGATTCACCAAGCCGAACTCCGCATGAAAGAGGCCTTCAAGCTGGGCTTCAAACGATGCCTTTTGCCCGGCAGCAACCGGAGCCGCATCGCCTTGGAACTCGAGGGCATTGAGATGGTTGGGGTTAAATCAGTGGAGGAGACCCTGGAGATTCTCTTCTGAAGGGTTACCCCCTTCTTTCTGCAGAAAATATATACGGCTCGGAGATTCGAAGGCCCCCCCGGGCTTTCGCCTTTTCACCCTATCTGAACACCCCCAGTCGAAAAAATTTCATGGAGGATGGTTTCATGGACAAAAAGGGATTTGCTGGAAAGCGGTTACTCCTCGTTTTTCTTCTGATCGGCCTCCTGGCCGGGGGTTGCGGGGAAGACCTTAAAGCGGCCAACGAAAAATTAAAGAAGGAGGCGGCGGACCTTGCAGCGGAAAACGAAAAGCTGAAGGTGGAGACCGCCCGTCTGCGCGCGGAGCTTTCCGGGATTCATGGCCAAGTGGCGGAACTGAACCTGAAAGTTTCCACCCTCCAGGAGGAGAACAACACCCTGCAGAAAGAAATGGATGCCCTGAAGAAACGAAGAAAATAACAACCCGGGCGGGAATCATGAAACTTACGGGAATCATTCTGGCGGGGGGAAAAAACCTTCGCATGGGACAGAACAAGGCCTTTCTCGAGGTCCAGGGGGAAAGGATCATCGACCGGATCAAGAGGACCTTTGTAGGCCTCTTCGAAGAGGTTCTGCTGGTTACAAATTCGCCCTGCGATTACCTGGACCTGGGCCTACGCACGGTCACAGACCTCTATCGGGAAGGAGGGGCTTTGGGAGGGATCTTCTCCGGTCTTTTCCACTCATCTTTTCCTCACGCCTTTGTGGCGGCCTGCGACATGCCGTTCCTTAACCCGGCCTTGATTTCTCACCTGGCACTTCAATCCCCGGGATATGACATCGTCATTCCCCGCACCGAAGACGGGCTGCAACCGCTCCACGCGGTTTATTCCCGCAAATGCCTTCCCTTTATGGAAGACCTGCTGCGGAAAGGAAATTTGAAGATCCTGGACTTCTTCCACCGGGTTAGAAAGAGGGAAGTTCCCGCCGGGGATATCATCCCCCTAGACCCTCATTTATCTTCCTTCTTAAACCTCAATACCCCGGAAGATTTGTCCCGGCTTCAATCCTTTCTGGGAAAAGACTCTGGAATATAAGATTCCTTTAAGGATTTGGAAACGGAGGGTTATCAGGAAGAATATAGACATTCAGGGATGGAGAATTACGCAAGGATTATACGGAACATGGTTCTCGGCCCCCAGCCCTTCCGGAGGGGGCGAGAAACCGCTGGTCTTCAAAATCCAATTCTAGAAGAAAGAGTCGGATTGCCCCCCCGTCCCCGGATCCCGGAGAACCACCATAATCGGGCCGAGACTCTGTTCTTTGAATTTGCCGGGAGGAGGCGGGTCCTGGGTGTACCGGTTTTGAAAACTCAATGGAAAAGTAACGGGTTCGCTGAAATGGCCGGCCCGGTCCTGAATTTGAATCGTGACCGAGAGGGAAAGAAAATTTTGCCAGCCCACATCGTAAGGGCCTTGGGTATTCAAGTAGATGTACCCGTCAAGCTCTTTTCCATTTCCTTCCCGAATTTTCGTTAAACTTGGGGAATAAAACCCGAACCCCGGCTGGTTAACCAGAGCCACGATTTGGTAAAGGTCACCCCCGGGATCGGAGGCTTTCAAGTAAATCCTCCAGGTATCGCCCGGTTTCATCTGTTTCGAAGCAAATGTCTCGGAGATGACCGGACCCTCCTTGCCATAGGTCTTTTCCCTTTCTTCAAAACTCATCATGGTCGCACAGCCAAGGCCCAGCAAAAATAATGCTAGAGCGGGTATGATTATTTTTTTCATCGTCCTTCTGCCTCCCTCCAATCAGGCTTTTCAGGTCTTTTTGCCTATTTTTTGTCCAGGGTTAATCTTCCTACATAATTGCCGTAATAATAATATCCATCGAGCCTCATTTTGTTTTCCCCCTTGTGGAAAGAGAGAACTGCTTTCGTATCCTCTTTTAATGGAAGCAATAAATTACCTTTGGGGTCAATAGTCCCATTATCGAACTGGAAAACCCGGGTGTCCTTGCCTTCCATAAACAAAACGGTCAACTTTCCCCGTAAAGGGATCGAATCGTTATCGACCTCCAGAATTGCCGGGTCATAGGATTGGTACCTGCCCCAGTTGATTTGCCTCGACCCTTCCCATGTGCCTTTCAATGCAGGAACGTCCGACGAGGATATCGGAGAGATTGGAACCGTAGCGCATGCGCCCAGGATAAAAATCGCCATCAACAAAATAGACCCCAAACTTCTCATATCCAATCTCCTTAATTTGAAATAAAACGGAATAATATCTCAGCTTGCATGATGGGAGTTTATTTTATTACGGTCTCCGGATTGAATCAAGGATCGCACGGGATTGGATATGATGATTATCTTTAATGGAAATAAACAAAGTTAGTAATTTTCTTGGACCATGTGCCCTTACCCCCCAATTTTGGGGGGTAAGGGGGAATTTGCACTTACGGCAGGATTCCAAGCCCCACCGCTTCATTCTGGGCGCTCATGGTGCGGAGGAATATCATAACCGGACCCAGGTCCTGCTCTTGGTATGTCCCCGAAGGAGGGGTGGCTTGAGCCTCGATCCGGTTGCCAAAGGTAAGGGGCAATTCCACGGGTTCACTAAAGTTGCCCGCCCGGTCCTGTACCCAAATTGTTAAGGTCAGGCTAAAAAAGGTAAGCGATTGGTAATTTGAACCCGCCATGGTATTCAAGTATACATACCCTGAAAGTTCTTTCCGGTTCTCTTCCCGAATCCGAGTCAAGCTAACCGGAGAAACTCCTACCCCCGCCTGTTTTACGGTTGCCACGATATATTTCATATCCCCGTCGGGATCCGTGGCCTTGAGGTAAACCTTCCATGCGTCCCCAGCCCTCAAGTCAGAAACAGCAAAATGGGACGTTATAACCGGGGCGCCGGCATGCGCCGCCCCGACCCAAATAAGAGTGGCCATCGCAATAAAAATGAAAGTTTTTTTGGTATTCATTTTCTTATCCTCCATTTCCCCTTTTAAATACCAGCCCATTACACCCTACATTTTTTATGATGATTTTCTTTTCGGAATGATTCCGATTTCCCCATGAATCCCCCCAACCCTTCATTTTCATTCGGAAAAAGAGCCTTTTTTGAGGCCCTAAAACCGCCTATATTTGACATATCCCCGAAAACAGCTTTAAGATAGGGCGGCAATGGCCGAAGGAAGCTATTCTTGTTTCGCCATCCACCCCGTGGCTGGTGCCCGGAAACCCTTTAGTAAAGGAGGTACATATGCTCTATGACGCCTTTTTGACCGAAGAAGAAAGAGGCCTGCGGGACGAAGTTCGCAACTTTGTCCGCGACGAGGTACCGGCAGACCTCCTGCGCGCCATGGACCGCGACGAAACCAAATTCCCCTACGAGTTCATCGAGAAGCTGGCCCGCCAGGGGCTGCGGGGGCTGAGGTTTCCGAAAAAGTACGGGGGCAGGGACCTTCCCTGGACCGCCGAGGTGGTGGCCGAAGAGGAAATCGGCGTCCTGGGAATGGCTTTGGGATGCGCCTTCGTGATGACCTCCATCGTAGGGGAGGCGCTGAATGTCTTCGGGACCGAAGATCAGAAGGAACGTTACCTTCGGCCGATGATCACCGGGACCAAGATCCCCGAGGAAGGCTTGACCGAGCCCCGGGGCGGGTCCGATTTTTTCGGGGCCACCACCACCGCCGTCCGGGATGGTGACAGCTTTATTCTGAACGGGCAGAAACGATTCGTAGTGGGAGCCGAAGCCGCCGATTATTTCGCCGTTTACTGCAACACCGACCCCAAGGCTCCTCCCCACCAGCGAATATCCATGTTCATCGTTGAAAAGGGTCCTGGGGTCGAGGTGGAACATGTTTATGGCCTGCTGGGATGCCGGGGTACCGGCGTAGGGAGACTCGTTTTCCGAAACTGCCGGGTTCCCAAAGATAATCTCATAGGCCAGCTGGGCTATGGTGGCTTGATCTTTGACCGGATGATGATCCCGGAGCGACTGACTTCGGCCGCGGCCTCCATCGGCGGGGGGCGCGCTGCCCTGGAGATCGCTATCCGGTACAGCGACCGGCGGGTGGCCTTCGGGCAAAAAATCCGAAAGTTCCAGGCGGTCAGCTTCATGATCGCCGACGCCATGACCCGTCTCGACGCCGCCCGGGGATTGACCTACGGGGCGGCCAAAACGGTGGACCGGGGAATGCCCCACCGGAGGTTGGTGAGCGAAGCCAAAAAATTCGCCACCGAAGCGACCTGGTCGATCGTCAACATGGCCATGCAGGTTTTGGGAGGGATCGGCTATACCAACGTCTATCCCCTGGAAAGGTATTTGCGCGACTCGCGCCTGGGGATCATCTGGACCGGAACCAGCCAGATCATGGACGCCCTCATCCAGCACGAAACCTTTGCCGAATGTCTTGGAGACCTGAGCGATCGGAGAAACGTCGAATTCGATGCCATGGGCATGGACGCCGGGAAGGAAAAAGTCTATACCGACGAGGATATGTGGAGGAACTTTTGAATTCGGAATGCGGAATGCTGAATGCGGAATAAATACCCGGACAGGAAGCGAAATCCTTTGTTTCTCTCATTCCGCATTCCCATTCCGAATTGCGCATTTATAAAATGGCTTACCAAATCACCGTAAAATGCACCCACTGCGGGGAATGCCTTTCGGTCTGTCCCCTCGACGCCATCTCCGACGAGGAAGTCCGGCCCCGCATCGACCCAAACCTCTGCACTGATTGCGGCACCTGTGCGGACATTTGTCCCGCGCGGGCCATCGAGGGCACTTCGGCACCCTGGCCACATCAGGCTTGACAATCTTTTCAGTCCTGCTATCATGGGTTTGAATTTTTCCCGCACACGTCTTTGAATCCCTTCCTTTTTTGCCTCCCGGAGGGGATACCGAACGGGTTCTCCAAAAAGGATGCGATGCACGGCCTGGGGAGATTCGAGTTGACCTTCTTCAGGTCTTTCATCGCCCGACCTAAAACATGGGCAAGGCCCGAATATGAAAATCGAATTGCGCCTCTATGCATCCCTGGGCCGATATTTGCCGGAAGAAAAAGATGGGAACTCGTGCGTCGTAGAAGTGGAACCTGGAACTACAATCCGTGACCTTTTCCTCAGGTTTCAAATTCCAGCGGAGGCGCGCAAGATCATTTTTTTGAACGGGATCCATGCTCAAGGGGATGAGGTTTTGAAGAACGGAGACCGGGTGGGAGCTTTTCCCCCGGTGGCCGGTGGCTAAAAATACACCTGCAGGGCAGTGATACATCCAGAAAGGAGGATCGGTCATGAAGATTTTGAGAATCAACATGGGAGCAGCCGGCGGCCCCAAGGTCAGCGAGGAACCGATGGGCCAGTACGATGGTCTGGGGGGACGGGCTTTGACCTCCACGATTGTGGCCAAAGAGGTTCCTCCTCTCTGTCATCCTCTGGGGGAAGACAACAAGCTGGTCATCGCCCCGGGGTTGCTAAGCGGGACTCCAGCGGCCATTTCCGGGCGGGTCTCGGTGGGATGCAAAAGCCCCCTTACCGGGGGAATCAAGGAGGCCAACTCTGGAGGGCAGCCGTCCCAGGTCTTGGCCATGCTGGGCTATGGGGCTATCGTCCTGGAGGGAAAGCCCAAGGACAACACGCTTTACAAAGTTTTTATTTCCAAGGATGGGGTCAAAGTGTCCCCGGACAACAGCCTCCGCATGCTGGGTAACTATGACCTCGTGGAGAAGATGAAGAAAGAGTATGGAGATAAAATTGCCTGCATTTCCGTCGGCCAGGCCGGAGAGATGAAGATGAGCGCCGCGTCCGTCGCCTTCACCGACATGGAACTGCGGCCCACCCGCCATGCCGGCCGGGGAGGGGTCGGGGCGGTCATGGGGGCCAAGGGAGTCAAAGTCATCGTGGTCAGCGATGCCGGGGCGGAAAGACGCACCCCCAAGAACCCGGAGAAATTCCGCGAAGCCAATAAAAAATTCACCGAGGGCCTCAAAAAACACCCGGTAACCGGGGAAGGACTTCCGGCCTACGGGACCAACGTTCTCACCAACGTGATCAACGAAGCCGGCGCCTATCCCACGAAGAACTTCATGTGGGGACGCTTCGATACCTGCCAAAAGATCAGCGGGGAAACCCAGGCCCAGACCGAGACTGCCCGCGGCGGGTTGGCCACCCACGGTTGCCACCGCGGGTGCGTGATTCAGTGTTCAGGCATCTTTGTCGATAAAGATGGGCATTACGTCACCAAACAGCCCGAGTATGAAACCGTATGGGCCCTGGGCGGAAACTGCTGCATCGATGACCTGGACGTGATTGCCCAGCTCGACCGGCTCTGCGACGATATCGGCCTGGATACCATCGAAATGGGGGCCACGATCGGCGTAGCCATGGAAGCCGGCCTGGCCAAGTTCGGCGACGGGCAGGCGTCCATCAACCTTTTGAAAGAGGTCGGCAAAGGCACCCCCATCGGCCGCATCCTCGGAAACGGGGCGGCGGTCACCGGAAAAGTCCTGGGAGTGGAAAGGGTCCCGGTCGTGAAGGGGCAGGCTCTTCCCGCCTACGATCCCCGGGGTATCCAGGGGATTGGAGTGACGTATGCCACCAGCACCCAGGGTGCCGACCATACCGCCGGATACGCTGTAGCGACCAACATTATGAAGGTCGGAGGATACGTGGACCCGCTGAAGCCGGAAGGCCAGGTGGAGCTCTCGCGGAACCTCCAGATCGCCACGGCGGCCATCGATTCCACCGGTATGTGTCTCTTCATCGCCTTCGCGGTCATGGATCAGCCGGAAACCTTCCAGGCCCTGATCGACCTTCTGAATGGCTTCTATGGTTGGAACTTGACCGCCGACGACGTCACCGCCTTGGGGAAGAAAATCCTCAAGACGGAAAGAGAATTCAACCTTCAGGCCGGTTTGACCGCCAAGCAGGACCGGCTGCCCGACTTTTTCAAGAAAGAAGCCTTATCCCCCCATAACTTAACCTTCAAGGTTAGGGACGAAGAGCTGGACCAGGTCTTTAACTGGTAAGCGTAACGGTTCGTAGGGGCGATTCGCAAATCGCCCCTACCCCCTAAACCTGATCTTCCAAAGCCTCATGGAACACCGTCCCCCATCTTTTATCTCCGTTGAATTTCATCTATCACCGGACCAAATCCAGGCCTTTTTTCCACTGTTGCAAAAAGGGTTCAGGGTGGAAGCCCGGATCGGGGTAAGCGTCAAGGACTTCCTCTCGGAACATATCGGGTTGAGCCCCGAATACGTCCGGGATCGGGTGAAAACAATCTTTTTGGATGGAAAATCCATCGACGACCTCGATGGAACTAGGATCCACGATGGTTCGATGCTGGCCCTCTCCGCCGCTATGCCGGGACTAGCCGGAGCGGTACTCCGCAGGGGGAGTTTCTTTGCCGGGTTGAGGAGCCGGGTGGAGGAACGAAACCAAAGGCCGTCAGGCGAGCGGGAAGAGGGATTCATCCATCTCAAGCTTTTTAATCTTCTCCTCCCCGAGATCGGCCCGCTTCTTTTGCAGGAGGGGATTTTGATTTCCAAGGATGAATTTCGGGAATTCTGGGCCCATTTCTCAGAAGAAAGCAGGCCGGGTTGGGAAAACGCCCGAGTGAAAGGGAAAGAATGCGAGATTCAATCTTTGGCCCCCCTCCTCCGGGAGGACCCTTCCCCCTGGATACGGCTGAAGGTCCAGGAAAAAGCATAAGGTCAAGGAATCGCGACAGCCTTGGACATAAGAAAAACCCTCTTTTTCTCTTGATCCTACTCCTTTTTTCCCTCCCTCTCCTTTTCGCCGCCCGGCCCCTTATCACGGAAGGAGTGGATATCGTCGAAAAGGGGACCTTCGAGGTGGAAGTCGGTTTTGACTATTTTCGGGAAGCCAATCGGGATAGATACTACATCCCCTTAATCCTGTTGAAATACGGCCCCATCGATAAATTGGAGGTGGGGGGTAGCATTGGATACCTTTGGAACGACCTTCGTGATGGAGAACGCCAGGATGGGTGGACGGATTTTTTCCCCTATCTAAAATACCGGTTATGGGACGAAGGCGATTCCCATCCGGCCTTAGCCATCAAGGCCCTGGCAAAATTGCCCACCCAGACTTGGCGGGACCCCACTGAATCGCGTCGGACGGACTATGCGCTGGGGACCATTTTCGATAAGTCTTTCGGCAAGGCTATCCTTTATTTGGACCTTTTTTATTTTTTTATCGGGGACCCGGGGAAAACCGACGTTCTCAGCGGCGGCATAGCGGGGGAATATGAATTCCTGAAGGGATGGGGTGCGGTGGGCGAAATTCGATATTTTAGGAACTTCAACACGGACCGCGGGGACGACCCCCTGTTCCTCAATTTCGGCCTGAAAAAGGATGTGGGTTGGGCGGTTCTCGACGCGGCCATGAATGTCGGCCTGAACAGCGCCGCCCCGGACTACGGATTCACCATCGGGGCTACTATTCCGTTCAAGTAGGGGCGATCCCCCGGGCCGCATGAGCGTCGCGCCTATGGCCCGCCGAATCATGAGGAGGCCCGATGACCGAAGGGAAATGGATTTCCTACCAAGACCAAACAGGAACCGAAAAGGAGGCTTGCTTTGAAAAGCACGACCCTAGCCGGCGAAATCTTGAAACAGGAAGGAACGGAGTGTCTCTTCTGCTTTCCAGTCAATCCTTTGATCGATGCCGCCGCAGAGGCTGGAATCCGGCCGATCATGCCCTGCACGGAGCGAACCGTGATCGGTATGGCCGACGGTTACACCCGGGTGAATAACGGAAGACGGATCGGTGTCTGCGCGGTTCAGATGGGCCCGGGAATCGAAAACACCTTCGGCGGAATCGCTCAGGCTTTTTCCGATTCCACCCCCATCCTTTGCCTCCCGGGAGGGCCGCCGCAGAATCGTTCCTCCGTGCCCCCCAATTTCGACCCGGTTTTGAATTATCGGCACGTGATCAAATGGGTGGACAGGATCAATAAAGCGGACCGAATCCCGGAGTTTTTCCGTCGGGCCTTTACCTACTTAAGGACCGGCCGGCCAGGACCGGTGATGCTCGAATTCCCGATGGATGTGGCCGGGGTCCAGGTTGATGACTCGGTTTTTTCCTACAAACCGGTAAAGGGGGGTAAGGCTATGGCAGACCCCGAATCCGTGGCGGCCTCCGTGAAAGCGATCGTCGCCGCCCAAAAGCCCCTCCTCCATGCGGGAAGCGGTGTCCTCTATGCCGAGGCGTGGGAGGAGCTCAGGGAGTTTGCTGAGTTGCTCCAAATTCCGGTTATGACCACCCTTCCCGGAAAGAGCTGCTTTCCGGAAAATCATCCCCTCTCCCTGGGTTGCGGCGGATTGACTGGACCCCGCCCCGTGGCCCGTTATCTCCTTGAATGCGACTCCATCCTTGGGGTGGGCAGCAGTTTTTCCATTTCTTCCTTCGCCGCCCCCCTTCCCCGGGGGAAAAAGGCGGTCCAGTTGACAGTGGACGAACGGGACCTGAACAAGGATTACGCAGTCGATTTACTGATGATGGGGGATGCCAAGCTCACCTTAAGGCGGATGATCGAGGAAGCCAGGCGCCTGTTGGGACCGGAAGGACGACGGGGAGATGACCGTGCCGTAAAAGCCATCAAAGCCATGAAGGACGAATGGATGGACGAATGGATGCCAAAACTCACTTCCGAGGAAGTTCCCATCAACCCTTACCGGGTCATTTGGGACCTTCAGCAGGCAGTGAACCCGGAGAATACCATCGTTACTCACGATGCCGGAAATCCCCGCGATATGACCGCCCCCTTCTGGAAAGCCCTGGTTCCCAACAGCTATATCGGTTGGGGGAAATCCACTCACCTGGGATACAGCATTCCCCTGGCCTTGGGGGCCAAGGTTGCCAAGCCGGAAAAAACGGTGATCAATATCATGGGGGACGGAGCCTTCGGCATGAGCGGTATGGAAATCGCGACCGCGGCCCGCAATCGGATCGGGATTTTGACAGTCATTTTGAATAACTCCTGCCTGGGCGGGTACGACAAACACATTCCCGTTGCCAGCCGGCTTTATCGGACAAGGTTCATCTCGGGGGACTACCGCAAGGTTGCCGAGGGGTTGGGAGCTTATGCCGAAAGGGTGGAGCAGCCCGGAGATATCATCCCCGCGGTACACAGGGCTCTAACGGTAACCGCGGAGGGGCGCCCGGCTCTGCTCGAATTCATCACCAAGGAGGAGCTGCAGCTATCAAGATATTGGTGAATTTTGCCGGGAAATTCATTTCCTTCGCGCGGCAAACCGGCGGATTCGGGACCCAGAACAGCTTAAAACGAATGGGTTCCACCTTATCGCAAAACCTGTGAAATCGAGATAAGAGGGTTTTTTTATACACCCCCTACTATCATGCCCCTGAATCCCCATTCTATTTTCCCACGCCCAAACCCGGCTTTGATGTAAAAGCACCATCCCGTAAATAAAATTTACAACTTCCCGATCGAAAAATTTAATAATTAATTTGGGCAGTTGCGAAAATTCAATCAAATGTTTGTAGGGATTTTTTACATCTTTCATTATTCTTTTTCAGGCCCCTAATCGGAATGAAGTCCTTTGATATCGAAAAGTTAATTTAAATTTGGGGTTTTGGTACAGGTTTTGCTCATTTAAGCAAAAGATTATTTGAAAATATCGTTCCTCAATATTGAAAATGAGGATCGGCCATTCGCCCAAAGTTCGAAAGAAAAACTCTTTTTTAATCAGTTATTCCGGGCGGGGATCAACCCATGGTAACCGGAAGACATGATTAAAAGGATACGCCTGGGATGAAGAGAAGACCTCAATCCGCCGGTTTGACTCTGATTGAGATCGTAACCGTAATAACCACCATTTTTGTTCTGATCGGCATCGCCACCTACATTTACTCTTCTTATACGTCGAAAGTCCATGACGCCACGGCTAAAGGAGACCTCCGGCAGGCTTACAACGCAGCCATGGCCTTCTTCATCGACAACCCGAGCAAATTCCTCACCGAATCCGGACTCAAGCAATATGGTTTCAAATCCTCTCCGAATTCGAGTGTAATCATCATCGATGGAAGCCCTTCCAGTTTGTTCTTGCTTTCGCGCCATAATGCCCTTGGAACCCAGGCTTACGTGCTTTATACCGAAGGCATAAATTCCCCCGGGGCCTCCGATCAGGTCTGGATCGACCAATGGGTTCCGGGGGGGGCGGCGAACGGTGGCCCGGCCACCGGTTTCCCGCCCTCTTCTCCTACGCAGGGCCCCGAACCCGCCCAAACGATCAGTTCCCTTCAGGCCAACCTCTTGGAAAAATGCAACATCATGGCCAAAGCGGCCCTGGCGCAAGCGTACAGTGCGGCCCAATCCTTTTTCCAGAGTCATCCCGGGGATTTCCTAACCAAAGACCTGCTCATTTCCTACGGTTACACTCCAAACGAAAACGTAAATCTAACCATCATCGATGGTTCCCCCGATAAGTTCTCCATGTCGGCCGTTTTCAACATCCCGGGCGCCACCAATTTTGGGATCGACAGCTCAGGGAGTATCGTTCCTCACACCTAACCATTTCTGCCCGCAGCGAACTGTCCTTAAGGTCTTACGCCGGATGGCTGATTCATACCAGAGTGCGCGGGGGCAAGGTAAGCGCCTGGAATGGCGCACCAGGAGGCGGGAAAAAACTCAATTGCCCGACAGTTTCGAAGGTCGAAGCGGGTAGTTGGCAGGAGGATGAATCCGGGGAGGGCCCATAAAAAAGGGGGCTTCTGAGGCCCCCCTTTGCCTTTTGATGGAAAATTTGGGGCGATTCGTGAATTGCCCCTACATACTCGTACGAAAACGCCCCCTCAGGGTCGCCCCTACTTTTTTTTGATTTTTGCGTCTGCGTTTATCCGGGTTCATCTGCGTCCCCAACGTCTCTATTTCCGGCAGTTCTGGCAGGTCTTCAGGAAATCGAGGGAGACGCCGGTGGTCTTGGCCATCCACTCGAGTTGGTACTCCGGCGCGAAGTAGTTGCCGCATACCGGGCAAGCCGCCAGCTTGAAATCCCGCCCCCAGATGCTGCGCACTCCATCCTTTTCGGTCATGGCGATGGCCCCGGTGGGGCAAATGTAGTGGCAGGCTCCGCAGCCGATGCAAACCCCGGTGGGTTCGGCGTAGGGGGTTCCCACCTTCTTGATCGATCCCCGCATGGAAAGGCCGATGGCGCTGACCCCCACCGCCTCTTCGCAGGCCTTGACACACTGCCCGCAGAGGATGCATTTCCAGTTCCCTTCGTCCGGCTTGAAACGGAACTTTTCCACCCCCATCTTGCGGGCCATGCCGGCGATGACCTCGGAGTCGGGACAGCGCGCCCAAAGGAGCTCCAGGACCGTCTTGCGAACCAGCCGGACCTTCTCCGTCTGGGTCTGCACCTGCAGCCCTTCCTCCACCGGGTAGAGGCAGGAAGTGACCAGGCGCACCCGGGTCCCCTTTTTTACCTCCACCATGCAGAGGCGGCATCTTCCCTCCGGGCCCAGGGATTCATTGTGGCAAAGGGTGGGAATGTCGATCCCGTTGTCCCGGGCCACCTGCAGGACCGTGGCCCCCGGCTTCGCCTTGCAGGCCATTCCGTCGATCGTGATATTTACCATGGATTTATGTATCTCCTGGGTGATTTTCTTGGCGTTATGAGTCAGAAGTAACTAGCTTCTTTGGGTTGCGATCACGCCGCACTGCGTTCTCTGCGCCTCCGGGGTGAATTATTTTTTCGCTATCGCATCGAATTTGCACACGTCGTAGCAGATGCCGCACTTGATGCACTTGGCCGGGTCGATGGTATGGGGCTTTTTCACTTCGCCGGATACGGCCTTCTGCGGACACTCGCGGAAGCAGCGATGGCAGCCGGTGCAGAGGTCCTCCAATATCGTGTAGGTGATGAGCTCCTTGCAGACCCCGGCCGGACACCGCTTCTCCTGGATATGGGCCTCGTACTCGTCCCGAAAATACCGCAGGGTGGAGAGGACCGGGTTTCCCGCCGTCCCCCCCAGGGCACAGAGGGACCCCAAGGTAATGGCCTCGGCCAGTTCCTCGATCAGGGGGATGGATTCTTCGGTTCCCCGCCCTTCGGTAATGTCGATCAAAATCTCTTTCATCCGGCGCACGCCCTCGCGGCAGGGGACGCACTTCCCGCACGACTCCTCTTCCAGGAACTTGGTGAAGTACTTGGCCACGTCCACCATGCAGTCGGTCTCGTCCATGACGATCATCCCGCCCGACCCCATCATGGACCCGGCTTTGGTCAGTTCGTCGAAATCCACGGGCATGTCAATGAGCGACTTGGGAATGCAGCCGCCCGAGGGGCCGCCGGTCTGGACGGCCTTGAACTCCTTGTCCTTCAGCATGCCGCCCCCGACCTTGAAGATGATGTCCCGGAGGGTGATCCCCATGGGAACCTCCACCAGACCGGTGTTCTTGACCTTCCCCACCAGGGAGAAGACCTTGGTCCCCTTGCTCCCTTTCGTTCCCAGGGAGGCGAACCAGTCTGCTCCCTTGTTAATGATCTCGGGAACGTTGGCCCAGGTCTCCACGTTATTTAGGTTGGTGGGTTTGTCCCAAAGGCCCCTTTCCACCGTGTGGATGTACTTGGCCCGGGGTTCTCCGGCGCGGCCCTCCAGCGAGGCCATGAGCGCCGAGGACTCGCCGCAGACGAAGGCGCCGCCGCCGCGGTTGATGCGGATATCAAAGTCGAAACCGGAATTGAAGATATTTTTGCCCAGGAAGCCGTAGGCCCGGCACTGATCAAGGGCGATGTTCAGGTGTTTCACTGCCAGGGGGTACTCGTTCCGCACATAGATATATCCCTGGTTGGACCCGATGGCGAAGGCCCCGATGATCATTCCTTCGATCACGCTGTGGGGGTCTCCTTCCATGATGGACCGGTCCATGAAGGCCCCCGGGTCCCCTTCGTCCCCGTTGCACACCACGTAGCGCACGTCCCCGTGAGCCTCCCTGCATGACCTCCATTTCCGCGCGGCCGGAAACCCGCCTCCCCCGCGCCCCCGCAGGCCGGACTTTTCCACGGTGGCGATGATCTCCTCGGGGGTCATGGAAGTCAGAGCCTTGCCCAAAGCGGCGTATCCGCCGTGAGCGATGTACTCCCGGATGTTGGTGGGGTCGATTCTGCCGTTATTCCGGAGGGCAATGCGCATCTGGTGCTTGTAAAAAGGAATCTCATCGTGACGGGGGACCTTCTTCTTGCTCTGGGGGTCCTCGTAAAGCAGGCGCTCGACCGTGGCCCCTTTGACCAGAGTTTCTCCCACAATCTCCGCCGCGTCTTTGACGGCGACCCGCTGGTAGAAGATATCCTGAGGATAGATGGTCACCAGGGGGCCTCGTTCGCAAAACCCGTGGCACCCGGTTTTTTTCAGCATCACCCTACCATCCAGCCCCTGTTTTTTCATCTCTTCAGCCAGGGCCTCGACAACCTGCTCGGCGCCGTTGGAAAGGCACCCGGTTCCGCCGCAGACGGTGACTTCCGGCTGTCCGGGTTTCAACTCCGTCAAAATGGTTTGTTTCAATTTCTGCAATTCTGGAAGGGTCTTAATCTTTTCCATGGGATTTTCCTTCCCCATCCGGTCGGTATTCTTGGACGATCTTATGAATCTGGTCGGCGGTCACTTTGCCGTAATTTTTCTGGTCCACCCGCACCAGCGGCGCCAGGGCGCAGGCCCCTAGGCAGTTCACCGTTTCCAGGGTGAACTTCATGTCCTTGGTGGTCCCCCCGGCTTTTACCTCCAGGGTGCGTTCAAAATTCTCCACGAGCCGCTGGCCTCCCCTTAGGTGGCAGGCGGTGCCCAGACACACGTGGACCTCGTGCTCCCCCCGGGGGACCAGGCTGAACGATTTATAAAAAGTCGCCACGGCGTAGGCCTGGGTCAGGGGTATTTTCAGTCGATTGGCCACCAGGCCGATCGCCTCTTTGGGAAGATACCGGTATTCCGCCTGAATATCCTGGAAGATGGCGATAAGCCAGTTCTTCTCCCCGTTATATTTGGTGATGATCTCATTGACCTTCTTCAAATCCATTTTATTCTCCGGGTGATTTTGAGTCTGACGGGCGCGCGCCGCGCGCCCCTACGATCCAGGGTCCAATGGTCTTATTCTTCGCTTCCGAACGGGGGACCCGCCGGCTCGCCCCGACTTTCCGCATTCCGAATTTTCCATTCCGCATTTTCAAAGGGCTTTCCCCATCTCCACCTTGGCCTTCAGGGCCTTGTATTCTTCCGAGACTCTTTTCTGAATCTGCTCAACGAGCTCCGGGGTTAAGTGGCGGAATCGGCCCTGCCCCTGGAGGTAGTCCTGTACAGGCCGCAACTTCGGAAAATCGATGGTCATCCGGTATTTCCCCCGTTCCACCTCATACAAGGGAAAGACCCCAGTCTCCACGGCCAGCCTGCCGTAGCGGATGGCCAAATCCGAGGGAATCCTCCATCCGGTAGGGCAGATGGAAAGGATGTGGATGTAGGAAGGCCCCTGGATCGACTTGGCCTTCTCCACCTTTTCCATGAGGTCGAAGGGGTAGCTGGAGCAACCCGTGGCCACGTAAGGAATGTTATGGGCCGCTGCGATGGCGGCCATGTTCTTCTTCCAGGTCATCTGCCCGAAACTCGCCTTGCCCGGCGGGGAAGTGGTGGTCATCGCTCCGAAGGGAGTGGAACTGGAACGTTGGATTCCGGTATTCATGTAGGCTTCGTTGTCGAAGCAGCAGTAGATCATATCGTGGCCGCGCTCCAGAGCTCCCGATAGGGCCTGGAGCCCGATGTCCGAGGTTCCCCCGTCCCCGCCCATGCCCACGGCTTTGACGTATTTATCGGGGATGCGGCCTTTGCGTCTCAAAACCTTCAGCCCGGCCTCCACCCCCGAGGCCACGGCAGCCGCATTTTCAAAGGCCACGTGAATCCAGGGGACTTCCCAGGCGGTGCTGGGAAAAGCGGAAGAGATGATTTCCATGCACCCTGTGGCGTTGGCGATGATCGTATTTCGCCCCAGAGCCTTAAGAACATAGCGGACCGCCAAAACCTCGGCACACCCCTGGCAAGCCCGGTGCCCGGAAACGATCGGTTCCCGGCCGCTGATCAGCTTGGGAACGTAAACTTGGTATTTATCCATTTTTAACTCCCCAAAACGGGAATTCAAAAGTCAGAATCCAGAACCGAAAATTTTTATCCTGGATTCTGGCTCCTGAATTCTGGATTCTTATTTCATCCTCTGATCCCGATGGTGTAGAACTCTTCGACCTTCTTCTTGCCCTTGAGCTTCAGGGCCTGATCGACCATTTCTTCGAAATGCTCCGGGGGAACGTCGCGCCCCCCGAGGCCGGCGATGAAACTGATGACCTTGGGCCTTTTGGTCTGGCCGTAGAGGGCGGACTTGATTTCCGAAGCAACCGGCCCCCCGATTCCTCCGGTGGAAATCGCCCGGTCCATGACCACCAGCATTTCCACCCCTTTCATGGCCTCGCGGATGTCCTCGAAGGGAAACGGACGCCAGAGCCGGAGCTTCAGCAGGCCCACGGAAATCCCTTTCTTCCGCATGCGGTCCACCGCTTCCATGGCCACCTCCCCGAAGCTGCCCATGGTGAGGAGAGCCAATTTGGCCCCGTCCATACGATAGGTTTCGATGGGACGATAATGCCGGCCGGTACGTTTTCCCCATTCCTTCCATACTTCCAGGATGACCGGATAGGAATTTCTCAGGACAATGTCCTGGGCCTTCCGGACTTCGGAATAGACCTCCGGCATGCCGAAGGCTCCCATGGTTACGGGCTGGTCGGGGTGCAGCCGGTAAACGGGCTGGTATGGCGGAAGGAACTGGTCCACCATCTCCTGACTGACTTCCACGATCGGCTCCACCACGTGGCTCAGGGTGAACCCGTCGAGGTTGACGATCATTGGCGTCAGAACGCGGGGGTCTTCTGCAATCCGGAACGCGCAGATCGTATGGTCGTAGACTTCCTGGCCATTCTCGGTGAAGACCTGGACCCAGCCGCAGTCCCGGCAGGTCATGATATCGCTGTGGTCGTTCCAGATACTCAAGGGGGCGGACATGGCCCGGTTGGCCACCGACATGACCACCGGCAGTCGCATTCCCGAAACGATATACAGGATTTCACTCATCAGCGCAAGCCCTTGAGCGCTGGTGGAGGTATAGGTGCGGGCGCCGACTGCCGAGGTGCCGGCACAGACTGACATGGCCGAGTGCTCCGATTCCACCGGGACAAACTCCGCATCCAGCTCTCCATTGGCCACCAGCTCGGAAAGGTGCTCCACGATATGGGTCTGGGGAGTGATCGGATAAGCGGAAATGGCTTCCGCCCGGGCCAGCTTCACCGCCTCGGCGGCGGCGATGGAAACTTCCATTCCTACGCGTTTATCCGTCATTTCTCTTCCTCCACCATCTTGATGCAACCCGTCCAGCACTCCCGGGCGCAAATGCCGCACCCCTTGCAATAATCCAGGTTGGCCAGAAAATACCCCTCCTCATTCTTATAGATGGCCGCATCCGGGCAGAAAACCCAGCAGACCCCGCATTTGATGCATTTCGAGGTGTCCACCACCGGGCGCTGGGACTTCCAGTCGCCGGTCTTGTATTCCCGGGCGTTTCCGGGCTCGGCCACCACGCAGCCGAGCGGAATATCCTTCCAGGTGAATTGATCGATCGGTTTGGTCACGGTATTTCCTCCGCTCCTTTTAGAAACATTCTGTGAAGCGCGTACCTTCTCCCCCTAACTCGCTTTTTCCTCCATCGTTCGACGGGAATTTGAGGGAAGGAATGGCGGTCTTTTCAGTTGTCGAGGGTCGTCTCGTCATAAGCCCGACGGAGCGCTTTGAGGTTCCTTTCCGCTCCTCGACCGAAGCGGGTTTTCAGAGGAGGGGTCAGCGAATCCAGCGATACGATTCCGGTTGCCCGGATGAGAGCACCCAACATCGTCGTGTTGACGATGGGAAGGCCTAATTCTTCCCGGGCGATCCGGTCGGCGTCCACGGCGGCCAAGCGGGCCTGGTACCCGAATTCGGTGCGAATTTGATCGAGCGCCTTGTGGGTGTTTAGGATGATTAACCCGCCGGGTTTCAGCCCTTGGGAGGGATCCACGATTTTCAGCAGGCTGGGATCCAGGACCACGGCAACATCCGGAGCATAGATCTTGGACCGTAAGCGAATATAATGATCATTCACCCGGGAAAAGGCGACCACCGGCGCACCCCTTCGCTCCGGCCCGAAACTGGGAAATCCCTGAGCGAATTTACCTTCTTCGATGGCCGCCAGGGCGAGAAGCTCAACCGAGGTAACCGCCCCCTGTCCTCCGCGTCCATGAAAACGAACCTCAATCATGACTATATTATCCTCAATTCCCTTTTATTTTTTAATGACCAAGATCACCCATAGAAACCCTATTGACGACCCTTTTCCACATAACATATCCGTCCTAAAAGTGTCAACCCTAATTATGAATGAACCTTCAGTCAGGAGGGTTGAAGCAGAAAGGTTGCAAACCCGTCGGCTAGATGATAATATTCACCCAGGTTCTTCGGAGGGGCTCCCGTGAAAAATAAAAAGATTAAGAATATCAAGGAAATAAAATCAATTGTGGGTCGCTTAAAGGGCCTGAAGAAAAAAGTCGTATTCACCAACGGCTGCTTCGACATCCTCCATGTGGGACACATCCGGTACTTGAAAAAAGCCCGAAGCCTGGGGGACATCCTTGTTGTTGGGCTGAATACCGACCGGTCCGTCAGAGAGATCAAAGGGGAGAAGAGGCCCATCGTTCCCCAGGATGAAAGAGCGGAAGTTCTGTCGACCCTGGAGTTCGTCGATTACGTAGTCCTCTTCGATGACCCCGATCCACTTTCCCTAATTAAGGAGATAAAGCCTAATTTATTGGTGAAAGGGGCGGATTGGACCAAAGACAAAATTATCGGCCGGGATGTTGTGGAAAGAGCCGGCGGCCGAGTGGCCCGGGTCCCATTGGTGCCCGGAGCTTCGAGCACCGGAGTCATCGAAAAGATCCTTCAGGCTTATTGCCGGGGATGAATGCGTGGGGCCTGCAGGCGGTTGAACCTCCGGTCCGGTTGAAGAAACTTCCTACTTATGCTAGAAGAGCGATAGAGTGGATTTTGAGAGGAGCGCTGAATCCTCTTCTCGGTAAATAAAAACCCTTAACGCAAAAGGAGGAGCCATTCATGAGTAAAGCCATAATCACCGCGGCCATCACGGGTTCCATCCATACCCCGACCATGACCCCGTACCTTCCCATTACCCCGGACCAGATCGCGGACAATGCCATTCAAGCCTGGGAGGCCGGGGCCGCGGTCTGTCACATCCACGCCCGCAACCCGGAGAACGGCATGCCCTCCCCCGACATAGAGATTTTCAAAAAGATCATTACCAAGATCAAGAGCAAGTGCGATATGGTGGTATGCACCACCACGGGTGGCGGCCTGGGGATGACCCCGGAGCAGAGGGTGGCCATCGTCTCATCCTGCAAGCCCGAACTGGCCTCCTGCAACATGGGCTCAATGAATTTCGCCTTATTCCCCATCCTGGATAAGATGAAAGAATTCAAGTACCCCTGGGAAAAACAATACCTGGAATTCACCGAGGACCTGATTTTCCCCAATACCTTCAAGTCCCTGCGCGTCTTCCTGAATATCTTCAATGAAAACCAGACCAAGCCCGAGCTGGAAATTTATGACGCCGGAATGATCAACAACGCGGCCTTCATGATCGAGCGGGGACTTTTGAAAACTCCGATTTACATTCAGTTCGTTTTGGGCATTCTGGGCGGCATGCAGGCCAGCATCGAAAACCTGGTCTTCCTGCACGAGTCGGCCCGCCGCATCCTGGGAGAGAAGAACTTCGTTTGGTCGGTCTGCGCCGCCGGCAGAAACCAGATGCCCATGTGCACGCATGCTCTCCTCATGGGGGGAAACGCCCGGGTCGGCCTGGAAGATGCCGTCTGGCTGGACAAGGGCGTCTACGCAAGAAATAACGCCGAGCAGGTCTTCAAGATCATCCGGATTGCCAAGGAATTCGGTATCGAGCCGGCAACCCCTGCGGAAGCCCGGAAAATGCTGGGCCTGAAGGGGTTGGATAAGGTGGGATTCTAAGATTTCCGGGAAAGGATTTCATGGCCAAAGGACCGGTCTGCGCGGGGGCCGGTCCGTTCTTTCCCATAAACCTGTAAGATCGCGCGTCTTCAGATGGATTCCCGCATGGCTTTCCCGGCAATCGTCCGGTGCAGCTCCTCCCTTTTCTGCAAGACCAGCCGGATATCGATATGGCAGACTTCGCAGACTTTCCGGGTGATCTCGTCCACTCCCGGGGGACATCCGGGAACAAAAGGGAATCGCCCTTCCAGTCTTTGCGCGCACTTTCCGATGGCCACCGCCTTCTCAGCAGGAAGGACCTCCGGCGCTTCCCCCAGGACGACGGTTAATCCGCTCAACCGATCCACCTGCTGGGCCAGACGAATGTAGATGAGGGTGCTGATGAACTCATTGGTACAGCCGGTGCAGGCCTTCTCCCCCAGCACGGCAAGTCCCGGATAGCGGCTTTTCACCGCTTCGAAGGCCGGTCGAAAGGGACGCCGGACCTCGGAAATGGCCTCCCCGCATACTTCGATTCTTTCCGGGTCGGCAATCCCCAACCCTTTTTCCTGGCAATACTGCAGGTGCATGACCTCCCGCACTTCCACTCCCATGATCCGGGCAAAGACGCTGTCCAGGGCCACGGGGTCCCGGCTGGCCCCGACCAACCCCGGGCGGACGCAGTCATCCGGATATTCCCAGAGCCCCTCCATCCCGACAAGCCCGTCCACTACGGTAAAGTGGGGTTTGACCGCGGTGTTCAGGTCGGCGATAGCCAGTTCCAGGCCCAGTTGATGGGTTTTTCTCTTCTCTCCGCCGGGCATAACCCCTTTCATGTTTTTTAGGCTCAGGGTTATGGCAGAGCGGATGTGGGTTTTCATGACGGGGATGCTGATGATCACATCGCTCTCCAGGACGGTGCTGGCGATCTTGACCGTTTTCATCGCCAGGGCCCCCGGGATTTCCACCTCCCGGTGAGAGTCCCGGTTCAGGTCCACCACCGGAACCCCCAGTCTTTCCGCTTCCGCCTTGGTGCCCGATTCCTCCAGGGCCATCATCGTGTCCTGCAGGTCGGGAAAGTCGTACCCCACGGCCGATCCCTCTCCGATCACCACGCGCGAGGGTTTTCTCTCCAATATGATTTTGGTCACCGCCCCGGTGATCCGGGCATCGGTTATTTTTCCCGTTCCCGACCGATCGCGGGAGCAGATGTTGGGCTTGATGAGGACCCTGGACTCGGGTCCGATCAGGCCATCCAGGCCGCCGGCCAATTCGATGGCCCTCCGGACGGCCGATTCGACATCCGCCCCGACTCTCACCACGGATACCACGGATTTTTCCATGCCCATCTCCTGCAGCCGCTTCAGCCCGCTTGAATGCCATATTTTCCCGGCCCGCTGGCTATTTTGTCTTTCCAGACTACCCCAACCGAGTCCCCATATCCACAGGAAAAAAAACCTCGCCCACGGACCCTTTTGGGGGACCCCTCTTTTTTGACTGCCACCCTCCCCGCCAAAAATTTTCCCTGGACGATTGAACCAAAATTGATTATATTCGGGCAGACAATCGGAAGACCTATCCATCCGAATTTAGAAAAAAATGGAGGGACGCGTATGAAAAGAGGGTTCTCGGCTGCGTTTCTGGTGATTTTCATCCTATTTTCACCCCTTTGGGCTCCTGCCCAAACCGTATACACGGGGCTAATCTTCGATGCCCAAAATCTGGCCTTCACTCCCTCGGCTTCGGTGAAAATCCTCGACGAGGACGGGCGGGAGGTGTACGGCTCGGCCTATGTATCCAAGGAATGGGTGGAAAAGCATGGAATCGTAAGCTATGTGAAAGACCTGGCCCAGGCAAAGGCCAACCAGCGGGTTGCCGGAAATCCCCTGGTGATCAAGGCCCTCAAAGTCGCGGGACCGAACAATAGGGACCTGGTCATCTCCAACGAAGACGCTCGCCGGATTCGTGACCTCGCCAAACACCTTAATTTCCTGGATGCTGCCAAGGTCGTGATTATCGTCCCCTAACCCCTTTTTTCGGCTTTTTCCAGGACCAGGGGGGGGATGGGTCCGCGCCCATCCCTCCGCCTGCCTTTTTTCATATTCAAACGGCCCGCCCTTATGCTAATAATAAATATGCGCTACAAGGACCTTTTCCATAACCGCAAATTCCGCTGGCTCCTCGCTGCCTTGGCCGTCGTGGCCCCCCTCGAAATTTTATCCCTATTCGGCCTCCATCTTCCCTTCTGGGCCCAGATTCCTCTGGTTACCGCCCTGGCCTTTTTTTTCGGGCGACGCCTCCTATTGAGCGGATTGCGGAGCCTGTTCCGTCTGGATTTTTCCAACATGAACCTCCTCATGACGATTGCCATCGGGGGGGCCTTCTACCTCGGCCATTGGGAAGAAGCCGCGGTGATCATCGTTCTATTCGCCCTGGGGGAAACGCTGGAGGACTTCGGCATCACCAAGAGCCAGGCCGCTCTGCAGGACCTGGTGGAGAAAGCCCCCAAGACCGCCCAGGTGAGGGGGAAGGAGGGAAAAGTCCCGGTCGAGCTTGTCGAGGTAGGAGAAACGGTTATCGTCAAGCCCGGCGATCAGATTCCCCTGGACGGGGAGGTGACCCAGGGCAACTCCCTCGTAGATGAAGCGGCGATCACCGGCGAGCCCCTCCCCCGCAATAAATTTCCGGGTGAGCCGGTATTTGCCGGCACGATCAACGGGTCCGGGTACCTGGAAATACGGGTGACCCGGCAGGCGCGGGACACGACCCTGTCCAAAATCATTCAACTGACCTACCAATCCGCGGAGCGCAAATCCCAATCACAGCGGTTCATCGAAAAATTCGCCCGGCTTTACACTCCCTCCGTGGTGGCTGCCGCCTTCCTGCTGGTCTTGGTCCCCGTTTTCCTCCTGGGAAAACCCTTCGAATCCTGGTTCATCCAGGCGCTGACCCTTTTGATCATTTCCTGCCCCTGCGCCCTGGTCATTTCTACTCCGGTCACCATATTTTCCGCCATCGGAAACGCCACCCAGAGAGGCGTCCTGATCAAGGGGGGAAGGTTTATCGAAGAGATGGGCCGGCTGAAGGCCATCGCCTTCGACAAGACCCGAACCCTGACCCGGGGCGAACCGACGGTATCCGATGTGCACACCTTCAACGATCTTTCTCCCGAAGAGGTGCTGGCCTGCGCCGCCGGGATCGAAACCTTTTCCGAGCATCCCATCGCCCGGAGCATTCTGGCCCGGGCGAAAGAACAGAGGGTCGAGCCCCATCGTTTTGAAAATTTCCAAGCCGTTTCGGGAAAGGGGCTTAAGGGCGAATGCCTGGTCTGCTTCGACAGCCACCAGTGCCTGGGGAACATTCGTTTTGTAACCGAAGAACACCACGCCGGGGACGAAGTTTTGAAAAAGGTGGAAGAAATGGAGCGGCAGGGCAAGACCGCCATCGTCATCAGCGACCATAAGCGGGTGAAGGGGGTCATCGGGGTTACCGACGGGATAAGGCCCGAGAGCAAGCCGGTCGTGCAAGACCTCTTGCGAATGGGAATCACGCCGCTGATCCTCACGGGGGATAATCGGCCCTCGGCCCGGTTCGTGGCCGAACAACTGGGAATCGAAAGAATCATCGCCGAACTCCTTCCCCATCAGAAGGTGGAGGAACTCAACCGGCTGATTCAGGAATATCGCCATGTGGCCATGGTAGGGGATGGGGTGAATGACGCTCCGGCCCTGGCCGGCGCCTCCGTGGGCATCGCCATGGGGGCGATCGGCTCAGATGTGGCCATTGAAAATTCCGATATCGCCCTGATGAACGACAACCTCGCGGTCCTGCCCTACCTGGTGAAATTGGGAAAGAGGGCAGTCGCTAAGATTCGGTTCAACACCGTTTCCGCGGTACTTATCAAATTCCTCTTCCTTTCCCTGGCGCTGAGCGGCACGAGCAGCCTGGTCCTGGCTATTTTTGCCGACGTGGGTGTGACCGTCCTGGTCGTTCTGAACGGGCTCCAATTGTACGGATATAAAGGCGAGTAGCCGCCTGGGGTTCAAGGGCCGGAAAATCTCGGTCAATCGGAGAAATTCCCTTTTCCCGGTAGAGGGGCCCAAATACTTTTCAGAGGGGGATTCGATGCGAAAATTATTGCTGACTACCGATGGGTCGGAAAGCTCTCTGCGTGCCGCTGCCTACCTGGCGGGTCTCTATAAGGATACAGCCGATGCGGAGGTGACCGTTCTGCATATTTCACCCTCCATTCCTCCGATCTATACGGAGGAAATTCACGATTCCGCCATCCGAAAAAAATTCGAAACCTGGAAGACCAAGAAGGAGGAAGAGGGACAGCGTTACCTGGCGGAGGTCGCGCGCGTCTTGAAAGAGAACGGTTTCCCGGCGGAACGGGTCCAGACCCGGTACTCCATCCAGATGGTGGGAGTTGCGCGGGATATCATCCGGGAGGCCGATTCCGGCAGGTATGACGCCGTCCTCATGGGAAAAAAAGGGATGGGCTGGCTCGAGGAACATTTCCTGGGCACCATCTCCAACAAACTTCTCGAGATCGCCGAAGGAAGACCTCTCTGGATCGTAGAGGGGAAAGACCTGAACCCGAAAAAAGTCCTCATTGCCCTGGATGCGGACGAAGCGGCCCTGGAAGTCACCCGCTTCGCCGGCCGTATGCTCCAGGGCCTGAAGGGGGTCGAAATCCTCCTCTTCCATTTCTGCGGCCCTTATTGCGAAATTTTGGACCCCCCCAAATCGGATGAGGCGCGGGAGGTATTCGAGTACCTGGTAAACCGAGAAAGGGGTAAAGTCTCCGCAATATTCGCCCAGGCCCAAAAAATCCTCTCCGACGCCGGCTTCGGGGACTCCACCGTGGAAGTCCGTTTCGAAGCGGATACCTCCCTGACGCAAAAGAAAGCTTCCCGGCAAATCCTTGCCGCCGCCGCCCAGGGGAATTTCGGAACCGTCATCCTGGGGCGGAAAGGAATCACCCGGGCCCGGGAATTCCGCCTGGGCTCCATCTGCCTGCGCACGGTGGCCGAGGCGGAAAACTGCGCCGTTTGGGTCGTCTGAATGCCGCAGGAAACCATTGCAATGAAGAAAAGGCCTGCGCCGAGAAGGAGAACTTCCAGGCCTTTTCTCTTTTTTCTTCTCTTCGCCCTTGCGCCCATCTCCCTTACTTCCCAGGCCTGCCGGCCGAATAACTACTCCTTGATTCACCCCCTTTCCGCCGAAGCGGGAGTGATCCGGGAAAGCTTGATCTTCGATCGGGGACAGCTAAGGGTCCACTGGGTCGCCTACGCACCCTCCCAAAGGGAAAA
>JACAEW010000130.1 GCA_013388675.1 Syntrophaceae bacterium
CGGGTGCAGTCCGGGCATGAGATGGGTGATGTCGCCCATGTCCGAAGATCCTGTGAGGTGGGGGCTTTGGCCGATGGCCTCCGCTCCCAGGAGAGCGGCCATGTTGGCGGCGAAGAGGCGGTCCAAAGGGGGGGTGTTGAGAACCGGTAAGTATCCCGGCAGGTTGCTAATCTCCACCTCGGCGCCCACGGCCATGGCGCCGGCTTTAAGGGCCCGGTTGACCTTGCGGTGGGCATCCTGGAAAGCTTCCGCGGTGCGGCCCCGGACAAAGGTTTCGATGCGGACATCTCCCGGGACTACGTTGACCAGGTCGCCTCCCTTGGTAAGGATGGGGTGAACCCGGATGTTGTCCTCGTCCTTGAAAGTCTCCCTCTGGGCATGGATTCCCATGAGTCCAAGGAGGGCTGCGTTCAGGGCATTGACCCCGAGATGAGGGGCGCCCCCGGCGTGGGACTCTTTTCCTTTATAGCGGATAAATTTGGCGACGCAGCCGTTCATGGTGACCCCCACGGCCACTTTCTGGGGCGGCTCGGCCAGCTCTACGTGGAACATAAGGGCCATGTCGATGGCGTCGAAAAGGCCCAGGCGGATGAATTCCTGCTTGCCCGTCAGAAAGGCGATCTTTCCTTCCTCCCGGAGCTTGTTCCGGTACTCAAGTTCCACCAGCTCTTCAGCCGGGACGGCCATGAGAGAGACGTGTCCGTCCAGCTCGTTCATAACCCCAGAGTCAAGAAGTCCCATCCCGGCCCCGAGCATTCCGGCGATCTGGGCATTGTGGCCGCATCCTTGAGCCGCGCCGGTGAGCGGATCGGCGAAGGGGTGAACGGGGATGCGAATGGAATCCAGTTCGCCCATGAGCGCAACCCGGAGTTTGCTCGACTTGCCGGGAAGCTGGGCGACGATCCCGGTGAGGGCCAGGCCTTTTCGATAGGACAAACCCATGGCCCGGAATTGATCCTCCACCCGGGCGGCGGTCTTGACTTCCTTATACCCTAATTCGGGATTGCGTAGAATCGTCTCGGCGATCTCGGT
Organism: Syntrophaceae bacterium; assembly: GCA_013388675.1. Classification (GTDB taxonomy): domain Bacteria; phylum Desulfobacterota; class SM23-61; order SM23-61; family SM23-61; genus SM23-61. The sequence goes on from JACAEW010000130.1 coordinate 1,033, forward strand.
TATTTCCTTGGCCCGGTTTTCAATGGCATCGATTACCCTTTTTTTCAGGTCATCTTTGGTGGGCATCGGTCCTCCAATTCGGTGGGAAAATTCGAAGCTCGAAACAAATTCCAATTATCGGCTTTGTTCGAAAAGTACGTGATTCATCGCCCGGGCGGTCAAAAATAGAAAGCGTGAAATGGGGAAAGAAATCTTGTTGGGTCAACCCCTCTCTGAAATCCCCCCCCAACCCCCCTTTTGATAAAGGGGGGCAGGGGAGATTTCCGGCAGGACCGGGATCTTAAGGAAAATCGCGGCTGCGGGGCGAGACTCCGGCCATGGACGAATAATTCCCTAAAATTCATGGATCACGTACATTTCGAGCAACCCCCAATTATCAAAATCCCAAATTTAAAACCCGGCGCACTGAAGTGCGCTCCAAAGGGGGGCTTCGTTTGGATTTGCCCGAAGAGAATTCGGGCGTGTTTCGAATTTCGAAATTCGGGATTCGGATTTTATCTGTTTATGGTTTCCAACGCAGTTTCGGCTTACGATTGGCCAGGACTTCGTCCAGCCGGGAGACTTTGGTCCGGTGGGGGGCGCTCCGAACCAGCTCCGGATCGGTCTCGGCTTCTTTCGCAATCTGGATCATGGATTCGATGAATTGGTCGAGGGTCTCCTTGGCTTCGCTCTCCGTGGGCTCGATCATCAGGGCTCCGTGAACAACCAAGGGGAAGTAAATGGTGGGGGGATGGAAGCCGTAATCCATCAGCCTCTTGGCGATGTCCAGAGCAGTCACACCGAATTGATTCTGCAACTTATCGTTAAAGACGCACTCGTGCATGCAAGGAAAGTCGTAGGGCAGGTGGTAAGTCCCTTTCAGGCGGGCCCGGATATAATTGGCATTGAGCAGGGCCAGCAAGCTGGCTTTCTTGAGTCCTTCGGCGCCCATGGAAAGAATGTAAGAATAGGCCCGGACCAGGATCCCGAAGTTTCCGTAGAAGGAGCGGACCTTGCCGATGGATTTGGGGCGGTTGTACTCGAAACGGAAGCGATCTCCTTCTTTTACCACTACGGGAAGGGGAAGGTAATCGGCCAGATGAGCTTTCACCCCGACCGGACCGGCCCCCGGGCCGCCTCCCCCATGGGGGGTGGAAAAAGTCTTGTGAAGGTTGAAATGGAGGACATCGACGCCCATGTCCCCCACCCGGATCAATCCCATGAGGGCATTGAGGTTGGCGCCGTCGCAGTAGATCAGGCCGCCTTTCTGATGGACGATCTGGGCAACTTCGCAGATATGGTCTTCGAAAAGGCCGAGGGTATTGGGATTCGTAACCATGAGCGCGGCCACATCCTCGTCCATCTTTTCTTCGATTGCCCGGGGGGATAATCTTCCCCGCTCATCGGACTTGACCTGGACGACCTGGTACCCGCAGAGGCTGGAGCTGGCCGGGTTGGTCCCATGGGCCGTATCGGGGACCAGGACTTTTTTGCGGGGGTTTCCCCGGTCCATCAGATAGGCCCGAATCATAAGCATGCCGGTCAGTTCGCCCTGAGCCCCAGCAGAGGGCTGCAGGGTTACCCGGTCCATCCCGCTTACTTCCCCCAGATATTGTTCCAGTTCATAGATAATCTGAATCGCCCCCTGGGCGAACTCCTCGGGCTGGTAAGGATGAACCCCGGCAAAGTCGGGCAGGCGGGCCATTTCTTCGTTGACCTTGGGATTGTATTTCATGGTGCAGGAACCCAGAGGGTAGAACCCGGAATCGACCCCGTAGTTCCACTGGGAGAGGCGGGTGAAATGGCGGACCACATCCACCTCGCTCATCTCGGGAAAACCCTCCAGCTCGTCGCGGATGAACTTCGGGGGCCAAATATCCTCGGGGTTCGCTTTTTCTACGTCCAGTTTGGGCAGGGAATAGGCTTTTCTGCCCTTGGCCCCCTTTTCAAAGATCAAGGGTTCGTTCAAGACCAGCCCGCTGGCCCCCAGCCATTTGTCGTTCATTTTTTCCCTCAACCTTCCAAAGATCTTGCCAGCCGGTCAATGTCTTCCCGGCTGTGTTTTTCCGTCACGCAGATCAGGACTTCCTTTTTCATCTCCGGATAAAACCGCTTCAAGGGAAGGCCTCCGAGGATTCCCTGCCCGGAGAGTTTCTTGAGGGTCTCATCGGGATCGCTCTTCAAGCTGAAAACGAACTCATTGAAGGTGGGCGCCGTGAAACGCAGGGGCCGGATTTCCCCCAGCCTTCTCTTGGCGTACTCGCACTTGCTCAGGTTGATCTCCGCCAGCTCCCGCAGGCCTTCCTTCCCCATGATCGTCAGATAAACCAGGACCGCCAAGGCGCAAAGGGCCTGGTTGGTGCAGATGTTGGAGGTGGCCTTTTCCCGGCGGATGTGTTGTTCCCGGGTGGCAACCGCCAGGATGAATCCGCGGCGTCCCTCCATATCCACCGTTTCCCCCACCAACCTTCCCGGCATGGACCGGAGAAAATTTTCTTTGCTGGCGAAGAACCCGATGTAAGGCCCGCCAAAGCTCACCGCATTCCCGAAACTCTGCCCTTCTCCCACTACGATGTCCGCGCCGAGCGCCCCGGGGGGCTGGAGCAAAGCCAAGGACAGAGGCTCGGCCACAGCCACGATCATCAGGGCGTCATGGGCGTGCACTCGATGGGCAATTCTTGCCACATCTTCCAGGCAACCGAAAAAATTGGGCTGTTGAATGACCACCGAACTGACGTCCTTGTCCAGCGCCTTTTCCAAGTCCTCGAGGTCCAAAGCCCCTTCATCCGAGAAAGCGATCGGGATCAATTCCAGCCCCAGAGGATGAGTATAGGTATGAGTGACCGTTCGGTATTCGGGATGAACGGACCGGGCCAGAAGACATTTCTTTCTCGCCTTAATCCGCTGGCCCATCAGGACGGCTTCGGCCACGGCCGAAGCCCCGTCATAGACCGAGGCATTGGCGATATCCATCCCCGTGAGCTGGCAGATCAGGGTCTGGAATTCGAACACCGCCTGGAGCGTGCCCTGACTGACCTCCGGCTGGTATGGGGTATAAGCCGTGTAGAATTCGGAGCGGCGCAGCACATGGTCCACGACGGAAGGGGTAAAATGGTCATAGGCTCCGGCGCCCAGGAAAGAAACCATCGGTTTTCCGGATTTTCCGGCCTCGCTCAGGGAGCGGAGCTTCTGGACGAGCTCCATTTCCGCAAGAGGGGAGGGGAGGTCCAAGTCCCTTTTCAGCCGTAGAGCGTCGGGGAGAACATTCGCCAGATCCTCCAGCCGGCCGATGCCCACGGTCCGGAGCATCTCCGCTATATCCCTTTCCGCTATCGGAAGGTAGCGCATGGCCTATCCTTTCGCCTCCTCTTCGGCCAAAAAGGCCTGGTAAGCCTCCGGGGACATGAGGCCGTCCAGTTGGGAGGGGTCGGAATATTTAATCTTCACCATCCATCCCTGGCCGTAAGGGTCCTGGTTAATCATTTCCGGGACGTCCTTCAGGGACTCGTTGGTCTCTTCCACCTCGCCGCTGAAGGGGGAATAGACCTCGGCCACGGCCTTCACCGAGTCCACGGTGACCACGGTTTCCCCTTTCTTCACGGACTTGCCGAGGGGAGGGAGTTCGACAAACACGATACTGCCTAACTGATCCTGGGCATAATCGGTAATCCCTACAATCGCTGCTTTTCCTTCCAATCGGGCCCATTCGTGATCCTGGGTGTACTTCAGGTCTTTTGGAACGTTCATGAATTCCCTCCATGAGTAGCGCTGACCAATCCGCTCTCGGCCTTCAGCGAACGGAGACTCTTATTGCTGGTTTTCTGCCGATCGCTGAATGCTGAAAGCTTATTTTTTCTTCATCCACCCCTTTTCTTCGGCCTTCTGGCGGAGACGTTCCAGAGATTCAACCGTGGGCTTTTCCTTTCGGCCGGTTGGATCCCTGATGATGACCTTTCTTTTCTCCCGCTTTGGGTCTTTTTCTTCCATGATGAGGGTGACAATGACCTAAATTTTATTCCGTCGGGGGAAAAAGATAAAGGGAAAATATCGAATCCTTCAACGCGCCTCCCTTTGAAATTTTTCCCCCACCTTGGATATTTTCTTCTGCTCCAGCAATCGATTTAAGTGTTTTTCAACCATGGTTCTTTCGAAATAAAACCACACCTGGCTCCGGGACAGGCGGAACCCGGAGATCAGGCTTAATGAAGCGATTTCGTCCAGGGTTTTCGGAGAAGAGAGGGCTTCGAGAATTCTTCTTTCCCGGGAAGCGATATTTTCCAAATACCGGTCCAGCCGGGAGCCGATGTCCCGCCGGAAAATTTCGCTCCCATGGGATGGGATAAAATAATCCGCATGGATCTTGCGGATTTTTTCCACCGAATCGATGATGCCCTGGATGCTGGCCTTTTGGTTGTGATACCAAGGGCCCAAGGGGGAAAGTTCCATATCGGCCAAAAAAAGGATACCCAA
>JACAEW010000238.1 GCA_013388675.1 Syntrophaceae bacterium
AGAACCGCTGCCTCAGGATGTCCGGCCCCGGGCGGGATGCCGCCCTGGGCCCGGCCAACTCTCTTCCGGCAGGGGTAGACCCGGGAAGCTCAAAATCTTCCTCAAGCACCCACTCGATTGGGAGAAAACCCTTCTTTTTTAAGCATTCATCGGCTTGGAAGGATTATTTGGCCGTTTTAATCCCCGTCTTGGCTAGATAGTCCTTAAACCACTCGTATTGGTCTTTAATCTTTTTTGCCAATCCTTCCTGGTCGAGGAAATCGTAGGGAATGTCGAAATTTACCAGGACTTTCTGGAAGGGGGGCTCCAGAGTGACTTTTCGAATCCCCTCGACGAGCTTTTGGCTGATGGCCGGGGGCAATCCTCTGGGGGCAACCACATCGAGGCCGGCCGAGGGGACATCGGGGCAGCCAATCTCCTTCAGCGTCGGTACGTCGGGAAAGGAGGGATCACGCTTTTCAGCGTTGACCCTAAGGAGAAGACGAAAGACCCCCTGCCGGACGTAAACGATCTGGCTGGAGCCGGTGGAGAAGTCGGCGTGGCCGCCCATAAGCATGGTGCTGGCGTCAGCCCCCCCTTTGGTGGGTACATGCCGGAAGGTAAGACCCTTGCACCGACCCAGGAGCTCGGCGCTGATCTGCTGGCGGGTGTGCATACCCGTCGAGGTGTAGGACATTCCGGGATTGGCTTTGGCATGGGCGATAAATTCATCCAAGGTTTTCCATGGAGCGTCGCTGCGCACGACGAAGGCGCCGAAGTAAGTGGCATACTGGGCCAGGAAGGTGAAGTCCTTGAGGGGGTCATAGGCCAGTTTTTGGAGAAGGGGACTGGCGGTCAGGGCCCCTTCGCTGATCACGCCCAGGGTGTACCCATCGGGTTTCTTGCTTGCCACCAGACCGGCGCATACCGTCGTTCCCCCGCCCGGTTTGTTCTCCACCACCACAGGGACTCCCCACATTTTCTCCAGTCCGCTGGCCAGGGCCCGGGAGGAGGCATCCGTGCTGGCCCCGGGGCCGTACCCGCAATAGATAGTGATCGGTTTGTCCGGGTACTCAGCGAAGGCCGGACAAGCTAAAAACAGAAGGGCCCATGTCATAAAGATCGTCAAAGTCTTCCGATAGTTTTTTTTCGCTTCCATCCCTTTAGCCCTCCTTTTTTCATCAGGTAATCTCCCCCCAATGCATGAACCTTCGAAGCCCGGCGGCTAGATAGAAAAGGCCGAAACGGCCCCTTTCAAGCCGAATCATAATGGTTGGGTGCAGAATAGTCAAGGAGGACAGCATTCAGCTTGGTCAGGGATTCGGGTGCTATGCCGCAAACTTCGGGAGCGCCCTTCATCCCGCTGGTGGTCAAAATCTGATTGTCCCGCTCCTGGTAAAACCAGTGGTTTACCTAACACAGTTAAGAATTGGTGAAGGATGGCCGCAAGAGGCCAATGGAATGCAAGGATCAATAACGGTTTGGCCCCTTTTCTTTAGGCCAAAACCCGTCGCTGCCGCCCAGGAGAGAGCCCGGAACGCTCGGTGTTATCCGCTTCCCGCTTCCGCGGAAATGCCGAACACGGCACGAAAACGAATAATTACGGACCTATTTAAACTGAAAATGATAGAGCGGAAATACAGCGGACTAACCCCCGGTAGTCAATTCATTTCATCGAAATTACGCTACCACCTTTACAGTTTTACAGAAACGTCGGCCTAGCTTACGAAAATCCTTTTATTAATAGGGCTAGATTGAATATAAAGGAAATAAAATCAATAGATTATAAATGTGGCATGCATATTGCTCAATCCCTAATTAAACGGCTTGGGTTCGGTCAAGCAGGGGTAGTTTAGAGAAAGGAGTTTTCATTTTCGGATGGTCAAGAAAATCGCTTTGTTTGTCGGAGTCATTATCTTTTTAATGCTGGCAGGAACGGTCGGCAGCTGGACACCCAAAGCCCCGCTGATAAAAAACCCGGAATGGGCCAGTTTTGTCCTCATGTGCTGCGCCTTGGTTACCCTGCGCATGTTTCGCAAAAGCCTGAAGTAAACCGAATCAGCCAAAGGAAATCGGCATTTCAAAAGCAGGGCCTAAGGGGCCCTGCTTTTTTTCATTTTTGATGGCCCTCGGGCGGTTTCATTTTCTCCGGATCCATTTGTCGATTTCCACCACCAGAATGACGGTCAGGGACATGACCGCGATCTTGAACCACTCGGCAAGGCTCAGGGGCACGGTCCGGAGCACCCATTGGAAGGCGAAGAAATAGATGGAGGCTATCTGCGCCAGGATCGAGGCCACCAGCCCGTAGAGCAGAAAGGGATTGCTGAAGGGGCTCAAACGGAAGACCGACTCGGTCTCCGAACGGCTGTTCCAGGACTGGAAAAACTGGAAGAAAACCATGGTGGTGACGGCGATGGTCCGGGCTTTTTCCAGGGTATCCCCCGCGCGCAGCTCGCTGACGAAGTTATAAACCACGCCGGCCGATATGAGCAACCCCACGATGACCGTCCGCTCGATCAGCACCCGGGACATGATTCCTTCTTTGGGGTCCCGGGGCGGCCTGGAGATTACGTTTTTTTCCCCCGGCTCGAAGGTCAGGGCCAGGACCTGCAGCCCATTGGTCACCAGGTTGATCCACAGAAGCTGGGAAGGGGTGTAAGGAATGGGTACTCCCAGAACGATCGAGCCGATGATGGAGCCGATGGCCGCCACTCCGGTGGGGATGAGGAAGAAAATGACCTTGCGGATGTTGTCGAAGACCACTCTTCCTTCCTTCACGGCGCTGAAGATGGCGGCGAAGTTGTCGTCAGTTACGACCATGTCCGAAGCTTCCTTGGCCACGTCCGTTCCCTTACGACCCATGGCCACGCCGATGTGGGCGGCCTTGAGTGCCGGGGCATCGTTGACCCCGTCTCCGGTCACCGCCACGATTTCCCCCTGTTTCATCAATTGCTGGACGATTCGCAGTTTATGGTGAGGGGCGACCCGGGCATACACCGAAACTTCGGGAACCAGGGAAAACAGCTCCTCATCACTCATTCCTTCCAGCTCTTTGCCGGTGCAAACTTTCGATGAATCCTGGGCAATGCCCAAAGATTTGCCGATGGCCATGGCCGTTGTGGGGTGGTCCCCGGTGATCATGACCACCCGAATCCCGGCCTGGCGGCAGCCCTGAATGGCCTCCATCACCTCGGGCCGGGGGGGGTCGATCATCCCTTGAATCCCGGCCAGAATCAAATTCCCCTCCACGTCTTTGTGTCGCAAAACTTCCAGCTCGGCCGGGGCCTCCTTGTAGGCCATAGCCAGAACGCGCATTCCTTCCCGGGCAAACCGGTTGGAAGTTTCCAGAATCTCCTGGGTCCGGACCTCATCCGTGGCCAGGCAGGTGGTGCACAGGTCCAGCATCTTTTCCAGGCCGCCCTTCACGAAAATCCACTTTTTATCTCCCCGGCGGTGAAGAGTTGCCATGTAGCCGTATTCGGATTCGAAGGGCAGGAGGGCGATTTCCCGAAATTCCTGTTTTTCTTTCTCCGGAAGGAGGCCTCCTTTCATGGCGGAAACGATGAGGGCTCCTTCCGTGGGGTCGCCGTTGACCTTATAGTCTCCATCTTCCTGGTAGAGGCTGGATTCGTTGCATAGAAGTCCGATCCGAAGGGCCATGAATAGGTTTTGTCTCTCACGGGGCGAGGGGGGAATCCACTCGTGAAGAATTTCCCCCTCGGGGGAATACCCGCTTCCGGTCACATCAAAAACGTGCCCCCCGTCGAAGACCACCTTCACGGTCATTTCGTTCTTTGTCAAGGTTCCCGTCTTATCCGTGCAGATGACGGTGGTGCTGCCCAAGGTTTCCACCGCCGGCAACTGGCGGATGATGGCATTTTTCCTAGCCATGCGGCGGATTCCGGCGGCCAGGGCGATGGTGAGCACGACGGGGAGGCCTTCGGGAACGGTGGCCACGGCAGCGGCCACCGCGGTCATGAACATATCCTTGAGGGGTTCCCCGATGAGAACGCCGATGCCCACCAGGATCACCGCGGCACCCAGAACCACGAGACCGATGCGGTTGGAAAAGCGATGGAATTTTTCCTGGAGGGGAGTCGCGGCGACCTCCGCTTCCCGGACCTCTCGGGCAATTCCGCCCAGGGAGGTTTGCCCCCCCGTGGCCACCACCACCCCCCGGCCCCTTCCGCTCACCACGATCGTTCCCATGAAAGCCATATTAAGCTGATCGCCGGGGGAGAGGTTTTCTTCGGGGATGGGGCTGGGGTCTTTGTCCACCGGGACGGATTCGCCGGTGAGCATGGATTCATCGATCTTTAAATCGATTTCGCTGATGAGGCGAAGGTCGGCGGGCACCTTGGAGCCCGAAGCGAGAACCACCAAGTCCCCGGGAACCAGCTCTTCGCTGTTGACCTCCTTTTCCCTTCCTTCCCTCCAGACGCGGGCCTGGGGAACGATCATCCGCTTGAGGGCCCGGACGCTCTCCTCGGCCTTGAACTCCTGGAAATAGCCGATCACCGCGTTGAGAAGAAGGACCGACAGGATCACCCCTGAATCCACGTATTCCCGCAGGAGGAGGGTTACGACCGACGCCAGCAGGAGAATATAAATGAGCGGGCTGGCGAACTGATGGAAGAAGATCCTGAGTTTGCTGATGGGCTTTTCTTCGACCAGTTTGTTCGGGCCGTATTGGCTCAATCGCTTTCGGGCCTCTTCCTCGGTCAGGCCCGATTCGGAGCTGTTGAATTGCCGGAATACCTCGGAAGAGGTTAATCGATAATAGTTCATGCTGTCTCTGCCAAGAGAAAAAAGGAACATCCACTGGGAGGAAAGATTATTTGGGTTCCATCAGTAGCTTGGCCTTTTCCCACTCCTCCCAGCCGCCCTTCAAAACGAACACCTTCCCGTATCCTCGCGCCAGAAACTGCCGTGCCACCCAGGCACTGGTCTCCTCGTTGGGTCAGGAGCAATAAAAAACCAAGGTCTTTTCCCGGGGATATCGGTCATACCATCCCTGGATGTCCTTCTCCGGGTCCTCCCGCACCGAACCCCGGATTTTTTCCTTGCTCATCTTCCAGGATTCTCCTTCGCGCACATCCACAATCACCACTTCCGGTTTTTCGATCATGGAAAGGAGCTGTTCCTTGGTTATCGACGGAGTCTCCACCCCTTTTCCCATGGCCCGGGCCTCCGAGATTTCCCCGGCGAGGAAGGAAAGACCCCCGGTCAGAATCACCATCAAGAAAAAGCCTTTTTTCTTCATATTTCCCTCCCTGCGGAAGTCGCTCGCAGGATCCCACCCCTTTTAGGCTAAAAGATTTTTCCCCGGAGCGCAAGGCATAACGAAAGGTCCAGGACCGGAGGGAAGAGGACCTGTTGAAAAAAAACTAAGACCAAACTTTCACGGTTTCGTCAAAATTTGAATCTCCCCTCCCCTTTCTCATCCCCATGCCTATACCAAGGAGGCGATTGGGTTTTTGACTTCTTAGGCGCTTAGCGCCTCATTAATCCAAACCTGTTGGTAAGAAAACCATATCCACTCTGCCAGGCAACTGCAGGGGCAACCCTACCCCCAA
>JACAEW010000212.1 GCA_013388675.1 Syntrophaceae bacterium
CCTAAGGAAGGTAGCTTGCTGCAGGCGAGTCTTCAGAGGGTCTTGGAAAAACTTCGCACCGAGGTCCAAGCCTTTTACGGGGAAAGGCTGGTTTCATTGGTCATTTTTGGCTCGGTCGGGCGAGGAACCCCGGGCTTCGATTCGGATATCGATTTCCTGGTCATTGTCCGGGACCCTCCGGCAGGACGGATGAAAAGAATCCGGGAGTTTGATGCTGTCGAAGAGCGGATCAACCCCTTGATCGAATCCCTGCGGCCCGATGGGATCCATACTTCCTTATCGCCCGTCATCAAGAGTCCGGAGGAAGCCCTGCAGGGAAGCCCCCTGTTCTTCGACATGGTGGAGGACGCGAAAATCCTTTTTGACCCGGGAGGGTTTTTCGCCGGGGTGCTGGCGAAATCAAGGAATCGTTTGCAGGCTCTGGGGTCCCAACGCGTTCGCTTGGGGAACGCTTGGTATTGGATTCTGAAGCCGGATATCCAAAGGGGCGAGGTTTTTGAGATATGAACAATATGACCCTCGCCCAGAGCTACCTGCGGAAGGCGAGCGATCGGCTGGACATTCTTTCTCTTCTCCTGAACAAAGGAGCCTATTCCCACGTCATCCGGGAGGCCCAGGAAATCGTCGAGCTGGCCCTGAAGGGAATGCTTCGATCGGCGGGGATCCAAACGCCCAAATTTCACGATGTGGGCGGAATCCTTCTTGAGCACCGGGATAAATACCCTGAAGATGTCGCTAGCCAGATTGAAAGGTCAGCGGAGATTTCCAAGAGGTTGAGGAAGGAAAGGGGGCTATCCTTCTGCGGGGATATTGATTTCATTCCCACGGAAGAATACCGTTTGGAGGATGCCTAAGAGGCCATGGAAGGAGCAAATTTCATCTTCGAAATCGCCCGCAAGGTGCTCCGATAAAAGAAATCCGATCAATTCCCTTTCATAAGAGCTGCCCAGCCGAGCGAAAATACTTCGAACAAGCTTTCCTTACCCTTTTTCGATTAAGAGGCCAAACGGAGCGATCAAAGAGTGGGCGATCCCGAATCGGGCCAGGGCAGCCAGAAATCCTGCTGATCCCTCGAGAAAACCGCGTCGATCGATTTCCTCTCCTATAATGCGTGGAATAATAAATTTTCCTTCTAAGGAGATGAGAAAAAGCCTTTGTCAAGTTGCTTAACAACTCCGTTTAGCCAATTTGGGCAGAGAATTCCTGGGGAAAGGAAATTTTTAGCTATTGCAATATCTGGAATTAATGGCAACTATTTTGCCTTTTTGGTATTTTCAGCTCATTTTTATTTTTAAACTTCAAATTTGGCTCAATTTTTGCTAGTCAAGGAGATTCCTCGGAATGTTTTTTTTAAAAATTTTTGATGGATTGTCGATAAATGAGAATAAACCCATGAAAATTTTGTTTTTTAACTCTTGCTCGGCCCATTCTGAGGAAACCGAATACGATGAATTCTGGAAAAACTAATGGGGCATACGAGGATCATTTCAGGCTTCTTTATGAAAATGCGCCCCAGGGCGCTTATCTATTGACCGCGGATTGGAAACTCCTGGCCGTGAACCCGGCCATGGCCCGCATCTTAGGATACGAATCCCCCGCCGAATTGGTCGCCTGTATCGGGGACTCAAATGGGCAATACTTTTCTTCCGCCGGACTGAGTGCCGAATTCATGGAATTGATCACCGGTCACGGGATGGTCCGGGACTTTGAAGCCCCGGTGTGTCGGAAGGATGGGAGAACCATTCGGATTTCAACCAGCGCCCGGGCGATTAGGGGTCCGAAGGGCGAGCTGCTCTACGTTGAAGGCTCGGCCGCAGAGATAACCGAGGTCAAACCAAGCGAAGGGACCTCCCGGGACTTGGAAAATCAATATAAACTCCTGATCCAGAACTCCAATGACGCCATTTATATTACCCAGGATGGAGTCATCAAATTCGCTAACCCCAAGACAGAAGAACTGTTCGGATATTCATCGGCGGAGATGGCCAGGATTCCTTTTGCCCATTACATCCATCCGGATGACCGGAAGATGGTTGTTGAAAGAAATAGGAGGAGGTTAGAAGGGGAGCCGATTCCCAATACCTATCCGTTCCGAATCATCAACCGATCCGGGCAGGAATTATGCATCGAGATCAATGCGGTGGTTATCGAGTGGGAAAAAAGGCCGGCCACTTTGGCGATCGCCAGAAACCTGAGCGGAGAGCGGAAAAAAGAGGCCGATCTCCAGAAAAACCATAGCCTGTACCTGGCGATTCTGGGGAATATCAATGATATCGTGCTGAGTTTGGATGAGAAAGGCCGGCTGACATATATTAATCCGGTAGTTGAAAAGAAGCTGTCCTACCGGGCGGAAGAAATGATCGGCAAGCCCCTATCTTCCTTCGTTCATCCCGATGCCGAACCGGATTTTCAGGAAAATATGAAACGTTGCCTGTCGGGAATGCAAAAAGGTTTTGAATTCGGCCTTCTGGATAAGAAGAATCAGATGGTTCCCATGCGTTTCTCCGGCCGGCCGCTGACCAAAGACGGACAGACCATCGGCCTTACCGGGATTCTCATCGATATCACCGAACAGGAGCTATCGGAAACGCTCCTCAAACGGGCGGAGAGAAATTATCGCAGCATTTTTGAGAACGCCCTGGAGGGGATTTTCCAAAGCACGATCGACGGCCATTTCCTGGTGGCCAACCCGGCTTGCGCCCGAATTTTGGGCTACTCCTCCCCCGAGGAATTGATTACCCGTCATCTGACCCCGAATCAGCCTTTCTACGTGAATCCGGAAATTCGAAAAGAATTTCAAACGCTTTTGCGGGATGTGGGGGTGATCAAAGGGTTCGAATACGAAATCTACCGCAAAGATGGAAGAAAGATCTGGATTTCGGAGAACGCCCTGGCCATCCGGGATTCCGGCGGGAATGTGCTTTTCTATGAAGGGACCATTCAAGACATAACGGAAAAGAAATTGGCCGAGGAAAAGATCCGGTTTCTATCCTTTTACGATAGCTTGACGGGGGTTTATAACCGGGCCTTTTTTGAAGAAAATTTGAGGCGCATGGATTCCCCCCGGCAGCTTCCCATCAGCATTCTCATGGGGGATGCCAACGGTCTGAAACTGATCAATGACGCCTTTGGCCATCAGGAGGGGGACCGGTTTCTCAAAGAGATCGCCGCCATCCTGAAAAGCTGTTGCCGAAAGGAAGACATGGTGGCCCGTCTGGGGGGCGATGAATTCGCCATACTTCTGCCCCGAACCAACCATGCGGTTTCCATGGAAATCACCGAGAGGATCAAGAAAACCTGCAAAGAAAAGAGCCGCGCTCCCTTCGAGGTCAGCATGGCCCTGGGAGTGGCCACCAAAGACGATCCGGCGAAAAGCATCGAAGTGGTCCTCAAGGAGGCCGAGGATCGGATGTACCGGAATAAGCTGCTGGAAAGCAAGAGCTTCCGGACCTCCATCCTTTCTTCGCTCCGGCAAACGCTTTTCGAAAAAAGTCATGAGACCGAGGAGCATACCCGGCGCTTGCAGAGGTTGGCGCTCCAAATCGGGAACGCCTTAAAGCTGCCGGACAGCACTTTGGACGAGCTGACCCTCCTGGCCAATCTGCACGATATCGGCAAAATCGCCATCCCGGAGGAAATCATCATTAAACCGGATCGGTTATCCTCGGAAGAATGGGACCTCATCCGGAAGCACCCGGAAATCGGGTACCGAATCGCCAACTCTTCCCCCGAGATGGTTCCCGTCGCCGAAGGAATCTTGTCCCATCATGAATGGTGGAATGGGACCGGCTATCCCCGGAGCCTGACCGGAAAAGAAATCCCCCTGGTCTCCCGAATCATCTCCGTGGTCGATGCCTATGATGTCATGATCTACGGTCGCCCGTACAAGAAGGCCTTGAGCAAGCAGGAGGCTTTGGAGGAAATTAAAAGATGTGCCGGGACCCAGTTCGATCCCCTGATCTCCAAAATCCTCTTCAGGATCCTCGCCGGGGGCAAGCCGGGCAAAACCCTAAACAGCCGGATGATCCCGGATGTTTTATGATTCTCTTCCCCCTTCTTGCCGATTGAATCCGCACGCATCGAGCCGATGGGCTTACCGGACTTTCGCCCCGACCTTGGCCTCCTTGTCGAAAGTCGCCAGGACAACCCCGGTGCCATCCGCCCCGTCGGCGGCCAGGAGCATTCCCTGCGACTCAACGCCCATGAGTTTGGTCGGCTGAAGGTTGGCCACTACGATGAGGGTCTTTCCCACCAGCTCCTCGGGCTTGTAAGCTTTGGCGATTCCCGCCACGATCGTGCGTTCCTCCCCGATGTCGATGCGCAGCTTCAGAAGCCGGTCGGATTTTTTCACGTTCTCGGCGGCGAGGACCTTCGCCGCCCGCAGGTCCAATTTCTGGAACTCTTCGTAGGTGATCGTATTGGAACTTTCCATTTTCTCTTTTTCCTCTCTTGGGGGACCTTCCTCGATTCGGGGGAACAGGGACTCTCCTTTTCTTACCCGGCCGCCCGGTTTCAGCCCGCCCCATTCCTCCAGGCTGGCCAGGTTCTGTCGGCCCGGATCGGAGATACCCAGGTACGACTGGATCTTTTCGGCCGTCTGGGGCATAAAAGGCGAAAGGATCACCGCCGCGAAACGGAGCGCCTCCAGGAGCTGGTAGAGAACCGTGTCGAGGCGATCCGCTTTTTGCGGGTCTTTGGCCAAAGCCCAGGGGGCCATCCCGTCGATGTATTTGTTGGCCAGGTTGATGAGCTCCCAGGTGGAGATCAAAAGCTTATGGAACCCGAGCTCTCCCATCGTGGGCTCGGCTTCCCGGGCGATCTTCAGGGCCAGGTCTTTCAGCTCCACGTCCTTGTCCTCGAGTTTCCCCGGCCGGGGAATGACCCCTCCCCGGAACCGCTCCGCCATGGCCAGGGTCCGGCTGACCAGGTTCCCCAGGTCATTGGCCAAGTCGGCATTGATTCTTCCCACCAGGGCGGTTTCGCTGAAGTTGGAATCCAGGCCGAAGGCCATCTCCCTCAGGAGAAAGTAGCGGAAAGCATCAAGGCCGTATTGATCCTTCAGGTCCAGCGGCTTGACGATATTTCCCCGGCTCTTGGACATCTTCGATTCCGAAATGACCCAGTAGCCGTGCACGTTCAGGTGCTGGTACAGGGGAATCCCCGCCGACTTGAGCATCGTGGGCCAGTAGATGCCGTGAGGCTTGAGGATATCCTTGGCGATCAGGTGCTGGCAGACGGGCCAAAAGCGGCCGTAACGATCCCCTTGGGGGTAATCGACTCCCGTCAGGTAATTGATCAGGGCGTCAAACCATACGTAAGTGACATAATTCGAATCGAAGGGCAGGGGAATTCCCCACTCCAGGCGGCTTCTGGGCCGGGAAATGCAGAGGTCTTCCAGCGGGTCCCGCAGAAAGCCCAGGACCTCGTTGCGGTAACGCTCCGGGCGGATGAATTCCGGGTTCGCCTGGATGTGTTCGATCAGCCACGACTGGTATTTGCTCATGCGGAAGAAGTAGTTCTTTTCCTGGATGAAGTCCGGGGTGGTTCCATGGTCCGGGCACTTCCCTTCAATCAGTTCCTTTTCGGTGAGAAACCGCTCGCACCCCCGGCAGTAATGCCCCCCGTACTCTCCGAAGTAGATGTCCCCGGCGTCGTAGACTTTCTGGAGGATGTGCTGGACCACCTTCTTGTGAGCTTCTTCCGTGGTGCGGATGAAGCGGTCGGGAGCGACCTGAAGCTTGGGCCAAAGGGCCCGGAAGAGATCGCTGATGCGGTCGGCATAGGCTTGCGGGGTTTCGCCCGCCGAACGGGCGGCCTGGGCCACTTTGTCGCCGTGCTCATCCGTTCCGGTGAGAAAAAAGGTCTCGTACCCGGCCAGCTTATAAAAACGGTTCAACACGTCGGCCACGATGGTTGTGTAGGCGTGGCCGATATGCGGCTCGGCATTCACATAGTAGATGGGGGTGGTAAAGTAGATTCGTTTCATTTGGCCTTCCTGACCCGATCGAAAAAGGATTCCTCCCGGACCTCATCGGAGCCTGCTTCCACTTCCTTTCCATCATCCAGGAGGACTTTCAGTTTTTGATTGATGACGCTTTGCTGCATGACTTTTCCCGGTCCCTGGGGGGTGATCACTCGTTTGCCCACTTTGGGCAGGTCCTTCTTCAGCTCGGAGTAGGTGTCCACTTCATAGGCCAGGCAGCACATGAGGCGCCCGCAGGCGCCGGAGATCTTCTGGGGGTCCAAAGCCAGGTTCTGCTCCTTGGCCATTTTCACGGAAACCGGCTCGAACTCTTTTAGAAAGGAGCAACAGCAGAACTCCCGGCCGCAGGTTCCCAGGCCGCCGATCATCTTGGCCTCGTTGCGGACCCCCACCTGGCGCATCTCGATGCGGGTTTTAAAGGCCCCGGCCAGGTCTTTGACCAGGGCCCGGAAATCAACCCGCCCCTCGGAAACGAAGTAAAAGATGATCTTGCTCCCGTCCAGGAAAGATTCAACCCCGATGAGCTTCATGGGGAGTTTGTGCTCCTTGATCTTGGCCAGACAGAGCTTTTTGGCTTCCCGTTCCCGGATCAGGTTGTGGCGGCCCTGCTCCATATCCTGCTGGTCCGCCAGGCGGATGACTTTTTTTAAGGCCTTGGTGAAGTATTTGGGGTCTCGCTCCAGGGGCGGGCGGGCCACAAAGCCGATCTCCGGCCCCCGATCGCTATCCACCACCACGATGTCCCGCTCCTTCAGGGTAAACCCGGTGGAATCGTAGTCGTAGACCCTCCCCTGGTCCCGAAATTTTACTCCCACGACTTTCATAAAGAATGACCAATATACGCAGAGTGAACTACAGAGTGAGTTAAAGTGACCAAAAGTGAACTATTAACCAGTTAATAATTGTATTAGCAAACCCTCCCCCTGCGATGGGGGAGGGCCGGGGTGGGGGGGTAAGGGGAAAACCCTTTGGTCCCCCCTCCCCTTCATCCCCTCCCGCAGCAGGGAGGGGCAATTTTTTTCGGATCATGACTTTTCAATTATGGACTCCCTAATAAAAACCTTAGCCAGCATGATATCCCTCTTTTTTCTGTTAGAGTTCGGGACACCCGAAAACAAGGCAATCATCGATAAGGGCCATGAGCGGCTGCCAGGAGCCATTATTAAGATAAGGAGATGGCCGGGAGATGAAAAAAGGACGAATTTTCATCCGGGTCTTCGGATCGCAAGGAAATCGGATTCGCTCCTTCTTAACCCAGATGATTACATTCTTCCTGGGCCTCGCCGCCATTTCCGGATGTACAACCACTTCGGGGCGCCTCCCCAAGGACCTTCCTGGGGAGTATGTAGCGCTCACCCGTCCCATCATTTTGGTGGGCGACAACCAGGAACATGAGTCGACCGGTTTCCCGCTCCACCAAAACGACGGCGCCGTGGATGCCTATGTCGAGGTTGCCCAGCGACCTCCGGAGCAGCCGCTTTTCGGCCGAAATATTCTTCATTGGGTTATCGATCATCATCCGGATACGCCCATGCTTCACCTGGGGGACATGCTGGATATGTCCTGCCTGTCCGAGGAGAAGAGGCTGCTCAAGGTCCTCAGCAAGGCAAAACAACCGGTCGCCATCGTACCTGGAAACCATGACGGCCTGCTTTTCGGGATCTTCAACCGCGATATCGTTTCGGATTACCTCAATGCCGATGGGCTTGAGTGGCAGCGGGGATGCCGTCACGGCGCGGAGGATGACGATTCACCCCACCATAAAGAAGGGCGCGGCCCCGGGCTCAACAAACGTCAATTCATCGGCAGCTATATCGAGTTTCTTGCTTCTGCCCCCCGGCGCCGACCGGGGCTAAAGCCTCCGCGCGAAACCGGCTCCCAGAGGATAGAGTATTCCAATCCCAACCCGGAGGCTTTTATCGAAAGGCTGGAAGCGAATCTCGTGGGTGGCCGCGACTATGCCCAATCTTTCATCGTGCAGAAGCTTCGTCTGCCCGCCGCGCCGGGAGCGCCGCGCCGGGTCACGATCATAGCCATAGACACCGCCCAACTCAATGTTTTCATCGGATATTTCAACATGCTCTGGGGGAAGAGCCCCGGAGACCTGGGGCGCGTGCTCAGCGACCAGGCGAAAGTCATCACCAAATTTGTGGAAGACGCCAAGAAGGCCGGCGAGATGATTATCTTCGCCGGCCACCATAGCTGGGGGCAACTGGATCCGGGTTCGCGCTGGCGGTTGCAGTTGATCATGGGCCGTGTCGAACACCCGCTCGTGTATCTCTCGGCCCATACCCATGAGGGATCATGGCAGATACACCGCCTGGGGGATAGGAGCCTGCTTGATTTAAACGTGAGTTCGCTCTCCGACTGGCCTCTCGCCTACCGCCGCGTCTCCTTTGCCTACGATCAACGGGCCGACCGAATCAAGGTTTTCGCCGATTTGTTGCCTTCTCAGGGGTCTCCTCCCAAGAATGACGCGGAACTCCTGGAGGCCTGGACGCGACCCTCCTGTGCCCAGGCTGGTGTATCTATTGAGAAAATTGCAAAGGAAGACCTTGCCGCGGTCAAGGCGCAGAAGGAATCGCGGGGTTCTCTTGTGGACTGGCTCTTTGAGGGGCTTGCCGAATATTCCGATGCGGGCAAACGGAAACTCTACCAGAGCGCCCACCATTATCTAGATGGGATGCTGCAGATCATCATTGAATTGTATGATGACCTCGGCGGGCAGGTGCAGAGTCTTTCCCGGGTCCATTCGCCGGCTTTGTGCGCTGAGGAGAACGTGCGGGACTGCGCATCCACTCTGCGGTCAGCCGAGTACGACACGCTGGAATCCACGATCGAGACCTTCCGGAAGAAAGCGGCCTTTGTCGATTTTGTGGGGGAACAGTTGGAAGAAATTAGCGATCCGCGCTTGGAGGCCTACATGGTTTGCCGTACGGCTTTTGCGGCCAAAGACGATCACGACCTGACTCCGGAAGGAAAACAGCCGGGGACCTCCGAAAGGAAAAGGCGCGAGAAAGGATTCTTCCAAGTGGAGGCGACGGTTGGTATGGATTGAGCGGCTGGCCGCTTTGACGGGTGTCGCGTCCCTATAAGGTCCGTCTTCACTCCCTCCAGGCAGGTCAAAGGGGATAGGAATAATGACCGACTGGAATGCGGAAACACTCTTACACAGACAGGAACATCCTGCCTTCATCGCTTCATACACACTGGATAGCAAACTCTAGGCGTTTCCATTCATCGTCAAACTCATACATCGGGAGGTTTGGAATGCCCACTCTTCAGCCCAAATCCATATCTTGGGTAAGGGCCATGCTGCTGTCATTTTATTGTCTTTTGGCCGGCACGGCATTGGCGGCAAGCCCCTCATTCGAATGCGGCAAGGTGAAAGCTGGCAGCATGGAAGAGATGGTCTGCAAGGACGAAAAACTCGCCGCCCTGGACCGGAAGCTCGCCGAGGTGTATGGGGCCGCGGAGAAGAAGGCGGGCAACGAGCATCCGCCCGTACTCAAGGCGGAGCAACGGGGCTGGATCAAGGGCCGAGACGACTGCTGGAAGAGCGATGACAAGCGCCGCTGCGTCGAGGACGCCTACGTACTGACGATCGCCGAGTTGCAGGCGAGATACCGTCTCGCTGCCGCAACCGGGCCGGTCTTGTATGCCTGCGAGGGCGACCCGAGAAACGAGGTGATTGCCACGTTCTTCCAGACCGATCCGCCGACGGTCATCGCCGAGCGCGGGGATCGGGTGTCGCTGATGTATCTTCAACCAAGCGGAAGCGGGGCGAAATACCAGGGCCGTAACGAATCACTCTGGGAGAAAGCAGGGGAGGCTCTCATCACTTGGGGCTATGGCACCAAGGAGATGCGGTGCACGATTAAGCGTTGACCCCCCGATCGCTATGGAGGAGGAACCAGTGCTGCTACAATGTCGGAGCGTCTGTCCCAGGAGAGGAAGAACGATGAGGTATAGGATGAACATCCTTTCGCTTTATTTTTTTCTGCTTTCCGTGAGTCATCTCGTACTGCTGGGCGGCTGTGCATCGACTGGGCCGCTCACGAGTGTCAGTACAGGCGAGGATATCAAGGGGGCGCTTTCCCCCAAGACGGATTACGCCCCCTTATCCGAGACTCAGTTGCAGGCGATGGTGATGAATTTCGAGGATCTCTACGTGATGTCTGTCTGGCAGGCCTACGACGAAATCAGGCGCTCGACGAACAATCCTGAGATCCGGGCGACTGCCCAGTCCCTTAAAGTGCGGTCGAACTCAAATGCCATAACGATTGCGGCAGGCCGCAACCCGGCAGTCAACCTCCTCGATATGTTGGTGTTCGTTTCATTGGGCCGGCACGCCGTCGAGAACCATTGGGTGCCGGAGGTTTTCGGCTCTCCCGGCGAGCCGCTGGTGAGGACCTACCGCAAGCTTGAAAACGAGGTCTGGAAAATATCTGCCCGGGTTCTTTCGGAGGATCAACAGAAGACACTCCGCGCCTTGATCCAGGAATGGATTGCCGCCAATCCGGGGCAGTACTACATCGCGGCAATCCGGCTCAGCGATTTTGCCGAGATTCAGGGGATGAGTCGCGCAAGCCAGATGAAGGCCGGCACGCTCCTGGCAGATGTCGAGAAGGCGCTGGCCGTGGCGGAACAGGGGTTGCTGGTCTCCGAGCGGGCCCTGTTTTATGTCGAACGCCTGCCCCGGCTGGTAACCCTGCAGACAGAGTTGATGTTGGATCAGATCGCCGCGGCGCCCGATGCAGAGCACCTGCGAACGAACCTCAGTAAGCTCAGCGCAGCTTCCGAGCGGTTGAGTCTGGTGGTGGCGGACTTGCCGAGATATGTTAGGGAGGAGCGACAGGCAACCGTTGACCACGTCTTCAGTCATTTTCGCGCCGAACGACAACAGGTGATGAACGACCTGGCATCACAGGAAAGCCGGCTGCAGGGGGTGTTCAAGGAGGTGGCGGGGCTCATCGACCGGGTGACCCCGCTGACGGACAAACTCCATGCGACCGTACGTTCTGCAGATGCACTTTACAGACTGGTCGATGCGACGACACCCAGCAAACTTCCGCAATACAACGCCCTTCTGGAGAAGGCTATTGTCGCCATGGATAAACTGACGGGCATCCTGGCCGAGGTGACGCCCCTGTACGCCGCAATCAGCCGGGACGCCAACGCTCTCAATGACCCCATCTTTGGGAAAATCATGGGGCTGGCAGATCATCTTTTCTGGCGGGGGATGCTGCTCATTGCATTCTTTCTTGTGGGCCTGCTGGCGGTGATGCTCGCGTACAGATTTTTATCAGCAAAATTGGGGACCAAGCTGTCAACCGAAAAACCCGCCGGTTGATAAATTGTTCGGGAGGGTGAGAGGAATGTTTCCGGAGCGTGCATTGAAAAATGAAATGAAGAAGGAATGATAAATTATTGTCGGAAAAGATTCTTTCATCCCCCTTTTCAAAGGGGGAAAGGAGGAGGTTTTCAGAGAAGGGATTCAAAAAAAATCCCCTGCTTTTTGAAAAAGGGGGGGCGGGAGAGATTTTTGAACCGGCATTTCAAAAAGCTAAATGGGTCCCAAAATTCGAGTATGAGCAGACTTAGGAAAACACTCATTCCTCTGGCGAGCGCCATTTCTCTTTTTCTTTTTTGGCAATTCTCTCACGCCGAGATGAAAGACATCGAGTCCCTCGCCCGGGCGAAAGCTCACCACAAAAACCACGGCTTCATCAATCCCTGGCTTCCCGAGGAAAATCCGGCAGGTCTGCTTCGGTTCCTGAAGTGGCGGTTTTCCACCAATTCCTTTAAAGAGAAGAAAAAGACCCGCCCCGTTTTTCAGACTTTCAAGCCGGATGTAAGGAACATATTGGGAGGGGGCGACTCCATCACCTATCTGGGTCACGGGACTCTCTGGATTCGCCTCATGGCGAGTAATATCCTCACGGACCCCATTTTCGAAGACATCAATTTTTTCTTCCGCCGCTTCGTTCCCTTCCCCCTGCCGCCGGAAGCGCTTCCGCCCATGCGAGTGGTCCTCATATCCCACAGCCATCTCGACCACCTGGACGTCGACAGCATCCGCAGGCTCGGTTCGACGCCCCTCTATTTAGCCCCCCTGGGATACCGGGACTGGTTCGAGGACGTAGTACCCGGGGCGAAGGTTGTAGAGTTGGACTGGTTCCAAACCTACACTTACGAAGGTATCACCTATCGGTTCCTACCGACCCAACACTGGACCAAGCGAACGCCCTTTGACACGAACCACCGCCTCTGGGGCTCCTGGCTCATCGAGGCGGGAAACCGCAAGGTTTACTATGCAGGTGACTCCAGCTATTTTCTTGGGTTTGCGGAATATGGGGAAAAATTCGGCCCCATCGACGCAGCCCTTCTTCCCATTGCGGCCTACGAACCCCGATGGTTTATGTCCAGTTACCACATGAATCCCGAGGAGGCGGTAAAATCCTTTCTGGAGCTTCGGGCTGATTATTTCATCCCCCAGCAGTGGGGCGTCTTCGACCTCACCGACGAACCCTTGGAAGCCCCCCCGAAGGATTATCGTGAAGCGGCAAAAAAGGCCCGCCTCCCCGAAGAGCGCACCCCGCTCATCCGGCACGGAGAAACCTGGTATTTCCCCTCAAATCGATAATTTGCTCAACAAAAAAGATTGCTGCCAAACGATTTGCCGAATCCTCCTTTTGGATCCGCAGGGTGTAGTTCTCATTCAGGCAGGAATCGAGTCTTTAAAAAAAAAATTCCAACCCTCCGTTTACTGGGAGCGGAAGTGAATTGAAGCTTTCCTGCAGGCCTTTTCGGGCTGCAAAAGGCTCAAGATATCAATATTATATATGCAATTGAATGGCCTTTGTCTAAGGTGCGGAGAGTGGCACCCTGTCGAAACTTTCCAATGGTTGCGTTTTTTCGGGGGACGCTGCTTATTTTCTTAGTTATTTTATTTGGGAATAAACCCTGCTCCCCAGGGAAACCAGATGAGAGATTGCTCCGGACGATAAACTCAGCTCTTTCATTAATTGGGCGCTGCTGATCCCTCCCTTCTCTTTGGCCAGATAACAGTATAAGCCCCTCGCTTTGACCACCGCCCTTACTCGACTCCTGCTCCGAATGGCTTCCAGGCCCACCTCAGTCTTTCTATTTACAAATTTTACAGCCTCCGATAAAGACATTCTGGCTTCCCCCCCGTCTCTCCCCTCCATCCGGTGTACCGAATCCACAAAATCTCCATCCCCCAATATCCTCTCATCCCACGATTCCTTCTCTCCGTCCTTCAAAGCATCCCGCACCCATGTTCCACCCCGGCTTCTCTTCA
>JACAEW010000313.1 GCA_013388675.1 Syntrophaceae bacterium
AGGATATTCGAACCCTTCGTGGGGTTCGTGAGGGAGTGGGCGTAATGGCCCGGTTATGCCCGGACGCCAACCAGGGCTACGACCCCCAAACGGCCATTCGGGTGCTCAAGGCCATCGAAGATTTGGATATTACGCTCCTTGAAGAACCGTGCCCAATCGCAGACGACCGGGGACGGCAGCGGGTCGCCCGGGCAACCACGATCCCCCTGATGGGCGACGAAAGCTGCACGAACCTGAGCGAGGTCCGACGCCAGCTTTCCCTGGGAGTGGTCCGCATCATCAGCATCAAGGTCGCGCGAACCGGGTTTGCCATTTCCCAGCGCATCGCGCACCTCTGCGAAGCAGAAAGCATTGTCAACCTGTGTGGCACTCAGGCAGACAGCGGCCTCGGCGCCCTTTGCGGCGCTCACTTCGCAGCCTCCTGCCGGAATGTCAGGCTGGCAAGCGAAGCGACGGGTTTTTTGGATATGGCAGACGACCTGCTGGTGGAAACGCCAAAAATCGAAAACGGAATGATTCGCCTCTCCGAACGACCGGGCCTGGGCATACAGATTGACGAGAAAAAACTGAGGCACTATCGCCTTTGACATTTTTCCGGTTCAAACCCCGCATAGTATGATTTTCTGTAACTGTTTAGCCACATGAGAAAAGAGGTCCCAATATGTGAGGAATCCTAAAAATCCCCCTTGATCCCCCTTTTTCAAAGGGGGAATTTCGCTTTGATTTCTCTGAATCAAAAAAAAAGCACTCCTCCCTTTGAAAAAGGGAGGGCGGGAGGGATTTTGGGGGAAGCCTTTTTAAATAGCTAAACAGTCACGATTTTCTTAATTTGAGGCCAATCAAAAAATAGCCGGGGATTCTGCAGACTTGATTCGGAAGGCATTGCCGGGGGAAGCCGGTTCTCTTCGAAGAAGGTAAGGAAACAAAAAAACCATAGAGGAAAAAGACCCAAAATCGGGGAAGACAAAAAAATCCAAGGAGGATCTCATGCCAACCATGAAATTAAAGTCTTTCAATTTACCGGGAATCTTGATGGCCTTCACTCTGTTGCTCGCAGCACCGGCCACTTCTGCCTGGGCTGCGGCGGATGACTACCCCACGAAGCCGGTGCGGGTGATCATTCCCTTTGCCCCGGGGGGAGCCACCGACATCGTCGGGCGCTTAACGGCCACCAAGCTGAGCGAGCGTCTCGGCAAGCAATTTTTTGCCGAGAACCGCACCGGGGCAGGGGGCACCATCGGCATGGAGGTGGTGGCCAAGTCGGCCCCCGATGGCTATACTCTCCTGTTCCATTCCACCGGATTCGCCACCGCTTCGTCCCTTTACAAGCTGGGATATGATCCGATGAAAGCCTTTGTTCCCATCGCCCTGATGGGGATCTCGCCTGTGGTTCTCGCCGTCCATCCAAGTGTCCCGGTTCAAACCGCGAAGGACCTCATTGCCCTGGCGAAACAGCAGCCCGGAAAAATAACCAATGCCAACGCGGGAGTCGGTTCTTTCACCCATCTCTCTTCGGAACTTTTTCAGATGATGGGAGGGATCGATTTCATGAGCTTGCAGTTTAAGGGGGGCTCACCCGCCATGACGGATGTGATCGGGGGTCACTCAAAAGTCGTGTTCGGCTCCATCACCATGACCTTACCGCACGTGAGGGCAGGCAAACTGAAGGCTCTGGGTTACGGCTGGACTTCGCGCAGCAAACTCATGCCCGACGTGCCGACCATTGCCGAAGCCGGCTTACCGGGTTACCAATCGGCCATATGGCTCGGCCTCTTTGCCCCTGCGGGAACTCCTCCGGCGATTGTGGACAAGCTTTCCAGGGAAGCGGTCGCCATCACCAAAATGGACGATGTGGTGAAAGTCTTCGATACCCAAGGTACCGAAGCGATGGGCTTGGGACCTGCGGATTTCCTCAAATTCCTGGAAGGCGAAATCTCCAAATGGGAAAAGGTCATCAAAGCCCGTAACATCAAGGTGGAGGGGTAGGGATAGAGAAGTACTGCAGGAGGGATTCCGCCTGATCCTTTCCGGGATGCGTGATCGGTCGTAAGGATATCCAAGTAATCTGACCCATGGCCAAATGGATTCAATAAAAACGACTTCCCCTCCCGCGGAAAGCCATGGGGGGTCTTCCCCGCATCTCGGTCAGGCCTGATCCCTCGGGATTAACGACATAAGACTTCTGGGGACGTTCATGTTTAAGAACAGAGATTTTTGGGGGGGCGCGACGCTGATCGGAATCGGAGCTACGGCGATCCTTCTGGGCCTGGATTACCGGATCGGCAGCCTCCTGCGCATGGGGCCCGGATTTTTTCCCGTCATTCTGGGAGGAATCCTAATTCTTTTTGGGATTTTCACCCTGGTGAAAGGCCTGCTTCGGGGGGAAGAGATTAAGACGAAGTGTTCCTTCCGGGCGCTGATCCTGTTGCCCTTATCCCTTGTCCTTTTCGGGTTTTTGATGGAGTATGCAGGGTTCATACCGGCTTTGGCGGTCTTGATCGTTGGCTCGGCCTTAGCGGGCAGGGAGTTTCGGATCTTCGAAGCAGGCTTGTTGGTGGTGGTTCTCACGGTCCTCTCGGTGGCCCTATTCGTGTGGGGTCTCGGCTTGCCTTACCCCTTGATCAAAGGATTTTCGTGAGGGGGGGGAATGGAGTTATTCAACAACCTCCTGTTCGGGTTTAGCGTAGCGGTTTCTTTCCAGAACCTGATTTATTGTTTTATCGGCGTCCTCGTGGGCACCCTGATCGGGGTTTTGCCCGGCATCGGCCCGCTGGCCACGATTGCCATGTTGTTGCCCTTAACCTATAACGTCCCCCCGATTTCGGCGATGATCATGCTGGCCGGTATTTATTACGGGGCCATGTACGGCGGTTCAACCACCTCCATCTTGGTCAACCTTCCCGGGGAAACGGCCTCGGTGATCACCTGCATCGACGGGTACCAAATGGCCCGCCAGGGCCGGGCCGGTCCGGCCCTGGCCATTTCGGCTATCGGCTCCTTTATTGCCGGCTGCATTTGCACGCTGATTATCGCCCTTTTTGGCCCGCCCCTTGCCGAAGTGGCCCTTGAATTCGGGTCGGCGGAGTATTTTTCCCTGATGTTGATGGGCTTGGTCGCTGCGGCGGTCTTGGCCCACGGGGACATGGTCAAGTCCCTGGCTATGGTGGTGCTGGGTCTTTTGCTGGGGATTGTGGGTTCGGATGTGGATTCCGGGGTGAAGCGGTTTTGCTTCGGCTTTTATGAGTTGGCCGACGGCATCGGGGTGGTGATCATCGCGGTGGGGGTATTCGCGGTTAGCGAGATCATGAGCAATCTTGGTGAGATAGAAAAGCGGGAGGTTTTTACTTCCAGAGTGAAAAATCTTTTCCCCACGAAAGAGGACTTACGGCAGTCGATGGGGGCGATTTTCCGGGGAACTTTTCTGGGGGCTTTTTTTGGCGTGTTGCCGGGGACCACGCCGGCGATCGCGGCTTTCTCCTCCTACATGCTGGAGAAAAAGATCGCCAAGGATCCATCGCGGTTCGGTCATGGGGCCATCGAGGGAGTGGCCGGGCCGGAGTCGGCCAACAATGCCGATGCGCAGTGCAAATTCATTCCCATGTTAACCCTGGGAATTCCGGCAAGCGGGGTGATGGCGCTGATGCTGGGGGCCCTCATGATCCAGGGCATTACTCCCGGCCCCCAGGTGATGGTCCAGAAGCCCGATCTCTTTTGGGGCCTGATCGTGAGCATGTGGATCGGAAATTTGATGCTGGTGGTGCTTAACCTGCCGCTCATCGGCATGTGGGTGAGTCTCCTGAAAGTTCCCTACCGCCTGCTGTTTCCGGCCATCATGGTGTTTTGCTCCATCGGAATTTATAGTGTGAACAACAGCCCCTTTGAAATCTACCTCCTGGCGATCTTCGGGGTCGTGGGATTTCTGTGGCGGATTTTGGAGTTCAGTCCGGTGCCGCTCATGCTGGGCTTTGTATTGGGCCCCATGGTGGAGGAAAACCTGCGCCGGGCGCTGCAGGTTTCAGAGGGGGATCCCACGATTTTTTTAACCCGTCCGATCAGTCTTTCTTTTCTCCTGGCCACCGTGCTGATCCTGGCAGCCATGGTCTTACCCGCGGTGCGGAAGCGTTATACAAAGGCCAGCGAAAGTTCGTGAGGGAGCAACGGGAAGCGGAGCCAAGGGAACACAGGATTCTCCAGCCTTTTGGAAATGATTCAAGAGGGGACCCCGGGTGATATCCTGGAAAATCGATTCCCCCGGGGTTAATGATGTAGGGCATCGCCAGCCTGTCTAACTGCGCCGCTTCTCCGATGAGATTCTTTTCCGCTTTTGGGATGGTTTCAATAGACCTTCCACCCAAGCGGTTCCCCCGATTACCTTAAGGCCGTTCCACATTTCTTGAACGCCTCTTTTCCCTGGAGTCAGGAGAATTTGGGAAAAACCTGATTCTCTTCCCTTACGAAACTGTTGGGGCGCAGCGAAATAAAAGGAATATAAGTATGAGGTTTCGCCCGGGAAGAATCATGAGAAAAAATTCGTGCAATGTCGCCTTCATCCCAAAAATCAAAAATTGAACGGCCTTTTGTCCCTCCGACCGGCTTAAAAAATCCGCATTTACAAACGATCCTATCCAGCCTGAGAATCCGGGCGCGGGGAGAAAGGCAGCTGGATGCAAAGTCGCAGGAGGTGCTCGTGGATGCGGGGCAGGGGGTCCGCCTGCTCGGTTTTTACACCGGCCAAAAGTCGGGCGCCACCCGTGGATTGATCCTCCTTCTCCATGGATGGGAGGGAGGGTCCGACTCCACCTACATGCTGACCACGGGGGGGTTCTTCCATCGTCAGGGTTATGATATTTTCCGCCTGAACCTGCGCGACCACGGGAATAGCCATCATCTCAACGAAGGGCTCTTCAACAGCTCCCTCATCGAGGAGACCCACCGGGCCGCACAGAACATCGCCGATATGGGGGGAAACTTGCCATTTTTTATCGTCGGGTTTTCCCTGGGCGGGAACTTCGCCATGCGCATGGCCCTGCGCCACGCCCGGCACCCGATCCGGAACCTCCGTCAGGTGGTCGCCATTGGCCCGGTTCTGGACCCCCGCAAGGCGACGGATGCCATGGACCGGGGTTTTTTTCTGTATCGTTCTTATTTTCTGAAAAAATGGAAGCAATCCCTGCGAAAAAAACAAACCTTTTTTCCTCATCGATACGATTTCAAAGACCTCATGGAATGCAAGACCCTCATGGAAATGACGGAACGAATCCTGCCCCGGTATTCGCCCTACCCATCCCCCGAAGAATATTTCCAGACTTACACCCTTACCGGCCGGAGGTTTTCCGAATTATCCGTGCCCCTTTTTGTCCTGACCGCTGCCGATGACCCGATCATTCCCGTGGAGGACTTCCGCGAGTTGCAAGGAAATCAACATTTGCGCGTCCGGGTGGAACGACATGGAGGGCATTGCGGCTTTTTGAAGGATTATCTTCTTCGGGCATGGTACCAAGACATCATCCATGGGACATTGCTTCATTCGGTCTGAAGATAGAAGGACCCTGACGGTTTTCCCCTTGACAGCCGTCCCCGTTCATTATATATGGAATTTTGTGTCCCCGGGGAGGTCGGCGTTCAAGGCCCCCCCTTTTTTTAAAAAAAATTCCAGCCCGCAGAAAAAGGAGGACGAAAATGAGAAAACCCCTCTCCATGCTTCTAACTTGTACCTTGCTCGTAGGTCTGGGCGTTGCCACGGCGCAGGGCGCGCCGGTGGTTTTCAAGTACGCCCACGTGGAGCAAACCGGCGATCCGCAGCACCGTTTCGCCACCCGCATGGCCGACCTGGTGAAGCAGCGGACCGAGGGCCGGATCATCGTCGAAGTCTATCCGGCCAGCCAGTTGGGCGCTCCGGCGGCGATGATGGACGGGATCAAATCCGGGTCCATCACCATGGGGAATCACGTCCATGCCACCCTGGCCCGGTACCATGCCGACATCGCGGTGTTCAACCTCCCCTATATTTATACCGACATGGACCAGGGCCTGCGGGCTTCCCGGCCGAAGACTTCGCCCTTGGTTCGGGAAATGAACGAGGAGCTGATCAAGAAAGGGAACATGCGGGTCCTGACCACCTTTACCCGGGGATGGCGAAACCTCTCCACCAATTTCCCGGTCTACAAGGTCGACGACCTGAAGGGCCGGAAGATTCGGGGGATTCCCCTCAAGATGTGGATGTCCATGCTCAAGGGCATGGGGGCCATCCCGGTGCCGGTGGATATCGGCGAAGTCTCCACCGCCCTGATGACCGGCCTGATCGAGGGCCAGGAAAACCCACTCCAACAGCAATGGCAGGCCAAATACTACGAAGTGCAGAAGTACCTGATCTTTACCGAGCACATTCTCGACCTTCTGCCATGCTTCATAAACGAGAAGGCTTTCCAGAGCCTGTCCCCCAAGGACCGGGAAATCTTCGTGGCCTGCGTGGAGGAGTCGGCCGAGGCCGAAACCCCGCTGGCCAAGAAGGCCGAGGTGGAGCTTAAGGGCAAATTCAAGGAAAAGGGCATGACCCTCATCGAAGAGAAGGACGGGCTGGATAAAAAGGGAATCCGGGAGGCCGTCCAGGCCCAGGTCCGCAAGGACTTTCCGGAGTGGGCCGATTACATCAAGCGAATCCAGGCTGTTAAGTAAACCTTGAGGCCCCGGCGGGAATCCTTGCCGGGGCTTGTTTTATCGGGGGGGGCAGGCGATGAATCTATAGCGGGCAATCACGGCAGCGGACCGTTACCTGGGAGTGGTTTTCTTATTCAGCCTGGTTCTGCTGGTCATCCTGGACACGGCCTTAAGGACCCTGTACCTTACCCCTTTCATGGGGACCATGGAGCTGGTCCGGTGCTTCCTGATCTGGAGCGTTTTCATCGCCCTGCGCTATACGACCAGTGAAGATGCCCACATTCGCATGGGCGAGGTGATGGACCTTTTCCCCCGACCTTTCCAGCAAGCGGTCAAAATTCTTGGCCGCTTTGCGGCGGTGGCCGTTTTCGGCCTGATTACCGCATCGACTGTCGTTACCACGATCAACAATGCCCGCGATACTACCCCCACCCTGGAAATCCCCCTGGTCATTTTTTTCCTGCCCACGGTCGTCGGATTCCTGCTGGTCACGATTCAGTACTCCATCAACCTTTTCGACGCCCTTCGCGGAAGATAGGCCAAGAGCATGGGGACGGGCAAATATCTTCGTCCCACCCGATAAGGGAAAGGGGATAACATATGGGCTTTCTGGTTCTGGGCGGTTTTCTGGTTCTATTTCTGATGGGTTTTCCGGTGGTCCTGGCCATCATTCTGCCGGCGGTGGTGTATCTCCTGGCCCATAACCAGCCCCTGGACATGATCGCCCAGAGGCTCCAGTACAGCCTCGATTCCTACCCCCTCTTGGCCGTTCCGGTTTTCATCCTGGTGGGCAACCTCATGAATTCAACGGGAGTCACCCGGGCCCTTTTCAGCTTTGCCAACACGCTGGTGGGGCGGGTGTACGGCGGGTTGGCCCAGGTGAATGTGTTTGCCAGCCTCATCTTTTCCGGCATGTCCGGGGCCGCCCTGGCCGACGTGGGGGGGCTGGGGCAGATCGAAATCAAGGGCATGGTGGACAAGGGCTTCCGGAAAGCCGATGCCGCGGCGGTGACGGTGGCCTCGGCCACCGTAGGTCCTATCTTTCCTCCCAGCATTCCCCTGATCATCTACGGAGCGGTGACCGGGGTTTCGGTGGTGAAACTGCTGCTCGGGGGCATCATTCCAGGACTGCTCTGCACCGGCATGCTCATGATCACCGTCGCGATCCTTGCGCGGAGGAGAAACTGGCCCCGCGCCGAAAGATGGTCCACCCGCCAGGAAATCGTCCGGGACTTGAAACCCGCTTTCCCCGCGCTCCTGGCGCCGGTGGTACTGATCTCGGGAATGCTTTCCGGGTACTTCACCCCAACCGAAGCGGCCAGCATTTGCGTCCTGTATATCCTTATCATCAGCCATTTCTACTACCGGGAGCTTACCCTCCGCGGCCTTTTGAGTTCGGCCCTGGAAACCGTCAAGACGAGCTGCAGCATCATGATCATCATCGCGGCAGCCTCTCTCTTCGGTTGGATTCTGGCCGTGGAGAAGGTTCCCCAGGTCGTCCAGGGGTTGGTTTTGCACTTCAAGGAAGACCCCTTGATCCTTCTCCTGGTATTGAACATCTTTTTTCTTATTGTGGGTATGTTCCTGGACAGCACCACTTCCACCCTGCTTATCATTCCCATGCTGGCCCCGCCCGTGGCCGCCTGCGGGATTGACCCGGTCCATCTGGGGCTGGTGGTCATCTTCAACCTGATGATCGGCCTGATCACCCCGCCCATGGGGCTTTCCCTTTTCATGGTTAGCAACGTAGCAAAGGTTTCGATCAAAGAAACCCTTAAAGAATTGCCTCCTTATTTTGTGTGCCTCCTATCTGTTCTTTTTTTGATCACCTTTTTTCCCAAGCTGGTCCTGTGGATTCCCAACATGCTCAAATAGTCCCAGGTTGGCGCGGGAAATCGGTCTCAAATTTTGGCCTTGACAAGAGTTTGAGGATTATATATAAGTTTTTTGGATACATGGATACATGGATTCATTGTTTTATCACAAGATTTCTGCCCTTCCGGGCTAGTTATGAAAATTGAACCTTTTCAGGATGATAGGTTGGTTGAAAGTTACCATGGCCAATGACTCCACCCCTAGCAGGAATCGAAAGGATAAGGGTGTTTTCTTTGAAGCTCCCTACTCCTTCTCCGACCAGGTCTACGAACGTCTGAAGGAAAAAATTCTCCTGGGAGAGATTGATCCCGGCGAGCGGCTGATGCAAAACCAGGTCGCCGAGTCCCTGAGTGCCAGCCGGACCCCGGTGCGCGAAGCCTTCCGCCGATTGGAAAAGGACGGCCTGGTAGAAAGGGTGCCCCAGGGTGGAGTGCGGGTGACCCGCATAGACCCGGACACCATTCAGGATGTTTTCGGCATCCGCAAAGTCCTGGAAGCCTACGCCGTCGAACTGGCTTGCGACCGGATCACGGGGGAAGAAATTTCCACGCTGAAGAGGCTCATGAGCCAGGCCCGGGAGACGCTGAAATCGCCCGAACTAGACCTGGAGGCAAAGCTGAAAAAGCTCTTTGAACTGAATTCTCAATTCCATGACACCATTTACCGTGCCTCCGGAAATGCCTTTCTTCTGGGGATCATTAATAATCTGAGGAATATCGTCCGCCGCATGCGATACCTGGGATTGCGGGCGGACAGCACCTGGGACCAGGTTTGGGATGAACACAGTCGGTTGATCGAATGCCTGGAGCGCAAGGACCGAGAATCGGCCGCAGGATTGATTCAAGAGCATTTGGTGAACGCAGCATCCTACGTGGAGGCCGAACTCAAATCGAAGGGAACCCGGGCCTCCGAGGAAAACCCTGGTTCCGCGCCCGAGGTGTTTCAGAATGGAGCGGGCTAGGAAAGGGTCCCTTTGTGGAGCGGGGGCCCGTAGGAACCCCTGTGGATGCCAGAAAACGCAGAGCTGAAAGGAGGGTCAAACAATGAAAAGGCAAAGAGCAGGATGGATTTTGGGAGTTGCGTTATTGACCGCCCTTTTCATTTTCCAGACGGGCTGGTCCAAGGCAATTGCCCAGGGGATTCAAATGAGAATCGCCCACTACGTGGATGAGAAACACCCCCTCCACTTGGGGGCCCAAAAATTCGTCTCCAAAGTGGACGAACGGACGAAGGGACAAGTAAAAATCACCATCTTTCCGGCCAATACGCTGGGTTCACCTCCCGAGGTGGTGGAACAGGTGAAATTGGGAACCCTGGATATGTGCCTCAACACCCAGGGCCAGTTTGAATACCATGTGAAGGCCTGCGCCACGGCCCAGATTCCCTTTGTTTTCGACGACTATGACCATGCCCACCGTACTCTGGATGGGCCCGGCATGAAATGGCTGGCCCCGCAGTTCGAAAAGGCCGGGTTCATCCTCTTGGCTAACTGGGAATGGGGCTTCCGGAACATCACCAATAACAAGAAAGCCATTACCAAACCCGAAGACGTGAAAGGGCTGAAGATACGAGTCCCGCCCGAATTTCATCTTCAAACCCTGTTTGAATCGCTGGGGGCGGTAGTCACCAAGATCGCTTGGCCGGAGCTTTACATGGCTCTGGCCCAGAACGTGGTGGACGGCCAGGAAAACCCGCTCAGTGCCATCTGGTACCAGAAATTCTACGAAGTCCAAAAGCACGTAGCCTTGACCCAGCATGCCTACGCATGCGCCATGCCGGTGATCAGTACGAAGAGCTGGGCCAAGCTGAACCCCGAGCAGCAGAAAATTCTCCGGGAGGAAGCCGTCCAGGCCGGTGCTTGGGTGCGCAAGACGCTCAACGATGAAGAAATCGATTTGATCGGCAAGTTCGAAAAAGCCGGTTTGAAAGTAACCCGTCCGGATATCAAATCTTTCCGGGCGGCCATGGGTCCGGCCTACAAGAAGATCTTTGAAAGATACGGCGAAGACAACGTCAAGACCTTCATGAAACTCGTAGAAGAAACAAGAAAGAAATAGTGATCCTGGATGGGGTTGGTGGAGGGGCCTGCCTTTGGCTTGCCCCTTCTCCAGGCGCGAAGCGCCGGGCCTGGCGGCACACCCCCGAGCGCAGCGTGTTGGTATCTTTTCTATGATGACCGCCTGGGTATTTTCCGTCCTTATCTTTTTGATGATTCTCGGCCTCCCCATCGCTGTGTCCATGGGGCTGACGGCGGTCATTTTTTTCGTGGTCCTGGGGCAGGCTGACGTTCTCCTGATGGTTCCCGCGCGTATGTACTCCAGCAGCACGGGGTTCACTCTCCTGGCCATCCCCTTTTTCATCCTGGTGGGAAACCTGATGAACACAGGAGGGATGACCCACCGAATTTTTCTCTTCTGCCAGCGCCTGGTGGGAAGCGTCCAGGGAGGGCTGGGCCATGTGAACGTGGTAAAGAGCATGATCTTCGCGGGAATGTCCGGGTCGGCGGTGGCCGACGCGGGCGGGGTGGGGATGGTCGGCATGGAAGCCATGACCCGGGCCGGTTTCCATCGACCTTTCAGCGCCGCGGTCACCGCGGCCTCGGCCACCATCGGTCCCATCATTCCTCCGAGCATTCCCTTCGTGATCTTCGGGGGACTCACCGGAACTTCCGTAGGGCGTCTCTTCCTGGGCGGTTTTATCCCAGGCTTCATCATGGGCCTGGGAATCATGATCACGGTTTACCTCATCTCCGGGCGGAGACAATACCCCCGGCAACAGAAGTCCACGATCCGGGAAATCATAGCTGCAGGTTTAGGCGCCTGGTCAGCATACCTGGCCCCCATCATCATCATCGGGGGAATCCTGGTCGGTGTTTTTACCCCCACCGAAGCCTCCATCGTCGCCACCCTCTATGCGCTGGTGGTCACCGTGATGATCTACCGGGAAATCAAGACCCGGGACATTTTTAAAATCCTCTGGCTCACGGTGGAACAAACGGTCAGAGTGATGTTCATCATTTCCGCGGCGGGCCTTTTCGGCTGGCTTCTCATCCGCCAAAAAGTTCCCGAGGCGGTCATCCAGGGGCTGACCGCCATGAGTTCGGACCCTTTTATCATCCTTCTCATTATCAACGTCATTCTTCTGGTCCTGGGATGCTTCATGGAAGCGATTTCGGTGATGCTGCTAACCACACCCATCTTCATGCCGCTCATCCTGAAGGTGGGTATTGACCCGGTGCATTTCGGCGTGGTGATGACTTTCAACCTCATGATCGCCCTTTTGACCCCCCCCGTGGGGATGGTCCTGTATACCGTGTCGAGCGTGGGCAAAGTTCCCCTATGGGAGCTGGCCGGGGAGCTAAAATGGTATTTCGTAGCCCTGGTGATCTCCCTTTTCCTGATCACTTACGTTCCCAGTCTCGTCACCTGGGTGCCGAACCTGGTGATGGGAAAAGAGACTTGACGAAAAAGGATTTCATGGCCGAGCACCGCTTCCTGCAGGCATTGGACCGGGTCTTGACGGCAGTCCTGAAAACTTCCGGCGTCGTGTGCTTGGTCGGTCTTCTGGGGATGATCTCGGCCATGATCTTCGTTCGTTTTGTGCCCATTTCCTCCATGGGATGGGCCGATGAAATTGTGGAGTTGGCCTTTGTCTGCATGGTGTTTCTGGGTTCGGCGGTACTTTGGAGAGAGAGGTCCCATTTCCGGGTGGACATGATTCCCCATTGGCTTGAGGGCAGCAAGGCAGGTCCCATTTTGAAAATCGTCCTGAATACTTTGAGCTTGGCCTTTTTTCTTGTCTTCACGTACCAGGGAATCATTCTGACTCTCCGGACCACGGACAACTCCCCCATCCTGGACCTTCCCAAATTTCTCTGGTATGCGGTCCTGCCCGTTTCGGGCGGGGTTTTTATCGGGTACACGATCCGGGACCTTTGGTTGTTGTTTCGGGGGAGGCCTGTGCCCTGATGGGGAACATTTTCTTGCGGAGGTAAATAATGACAAAAAAAGCCATCGGTTTCATCGGCCTGGGAGCCATGGGCAATCATATGGCCAGGAATTTGGTCAAGGCGGGGTACAGCCTTGCCGTTTATGATTTAAACCCCAAACCCGTGGAAGAAATCGTATCTTTGGGGGCCAAGAAAGCCAAGAGTTCGGCCGATGCCGCAAAGAGCGTGGAGGTGGTGATTACCATGCTCCCGGCGGATGAAGAAGTGAAGGCGGCGTGTTTGGGACCGGGAGGGGTCCTCGAAGGCGCGAAACCCGGAACGGTACTGATCGACATGAGCTCCATAGCCCCCCACACTTCGAAGCAGGTGGCGGCGGAGGCGCAGAAGAAGGGGATCCGGTTTCTGGATGCCCCGGTTTCGGGCGGAACGACGGGCGCGGAAAAAGCCACATTGACCATCATGGTGGGGGGGGAAAAGGCTCTGCTGGACGAGCACATGGAAATCCTCCAGGTCATGGGGAAGACCATCTACTACGTGGGAGACGTGGGAATGGGCGAAACGATCAAGATGGTCAACCAGATGCTGGTGGGGATCAATCTGGCGGGCATCGCCGAGGCATTCGTCATGGGAACCAAGCTCGGGGTGGCCCCGGAAGTGATCTACAAGATCGTCCGGGCCAGCTCGGGCAATTCCTTTCTCATCGATCACCGGGTTCCCAATTATATTTTCCCGGGCAACTTCACCCAGCCGGGCTTTGCGGTCGATCTCTTGCGCAAAGACCTGGGCCTGGCCCTGGAGAGCGCCAAAGTATCCAAGGTGCCCCTCTTCATGACCGCCCAAGCCTACCAGTACTTTACCCGGGCCACGGCCGAGGGGCTGGGCAAAATGGACATGTCCGCGGTCATCGAGCTGCTGGAGAAAACCGCCGGGGTGCAGGTCCGGGGAAAGGCGGAGTAGGGGCGATTCATGAATCGACCTTACAGGAAGGCCCGGAAGGGCCCCATAAATATATAGATCGGGGGTTCTCGGCTTAAGAGCTAACTTTTCTGTGTTCTGCAATATCATCACAAAAGGAGGAAGAAATGAACAAGAAGCGGTTGGTGAAAGGAATGTTTTTGGCGCTCTGTCTGGCTCTGGTCCCCTTGCTAGCGGTCAGCGCCCAGGCCCAGAAGCCCATCGAGCTGGCCTTCGCCCTGCATACCGCGCCGGGCGGGCCCGACCACGCCGCGGTGGGGAAATTCAAGGAGATGGTGGAGACCCAGAGCAAAGGCCGTTTGAGCGTCAAGCTATTCCCCGGGGGACAACTGGGGGGAGAGAGGGATAATCTCGAGCAACTGAAACAGGGCGAAGTGGCCTTGACTCAATCGGGGGACCTTACCATTTCTTACTACGCCCCCCAATTTGGGGCTTTCATCGTACCCTTTGTTTTCCCCAACGTGGAAACGGTCTTCAAGGCCTGGGACGGATGGATGGGAAAAGAAATCAAGAAAGTGACCGTGGAAAAAGGAAAGGTCCACGTGGTGGGGA
The DNA here is from genome assembly GCA_013388675.1 of Syntrophaceae bacterium. Lineage (GTDB taxonomy): Bacteria > Desulfobacterota > SM23-61 > SM23-61 > SM23-61 > SM23-61. The sequence continues at coordinate 14,009 of JACAEW010000313.1, forward strand.
TTCAGCGCCGCGGGTCCCGCATGCTGACCGCCAAGAAGGAGATCAAAACACCGGACGACCTGAAGGGGGTGAAGCTGAGAGTTCCGGAGATCCCCGACTGGGTTGCCGTATGGAAAGAGATGGGCGCCCTTCCCACCGTGGTTGCGTGGCCTGAGGTTTTCGGCGCTCTGCAGACCGGCGTGGTGGACGCCCAGGAGAATCCCTTGTACCTGATTTATACGACCAAACTGTACGAGGTCCAGAGCCATGTCATGCTGACCGCCCACGTACATGCTTGTTTCCATTGGCTCATGAGCGATAAAGTCTTGTCCTCGCTGCCGAAAGACTTGCGAGAATTAGTACTTAAATCGGCAAAGGAGGCATCCGCTTACGGAGACAAACTCACCAAGGACCAGGATGATGACTACCAGAAGAAACTCGCCGAGAAGGGAATGAAAGTCGTCAAGGTGGACATCAAGCCCTTCATGGCCAAATCCCAGCCGGCCATCGCGAAGATCCGGGAAAAATGGGCCAAAGGGGTGTTCGAAGAAGTGCAGAAACTTTCGGGGAAATAACCCCGTCCTTCGCGGGGGGCCTGCCAGCCCCCCCGCGCTTTTTGCGGTTAAGGCCCGAAGATCGGGGACACAGGAATCCGGTGGCGGAATGGAAACTTCCCAGAAACAAGGAAACGGGGAAATCCAACCGAAAGGGGAAGGGAGTTCTCTCCAGGTCTCCCTGGGAACCCGGCTGCTCGGTTTTCTGGATAACATCAATCTCTTTCTTTTCGTGGTCCTTATCATCCTGGCGACGGCCCAGGTGCTTTTCCGGTACGTGATCCAGTACCCTCTGCCCTGGACGGAGGAGCTTGCCCGGTTCACCCTGGTCTGGGTGACCTTCCTGGGAGCGGCCAGCATTACCCGTCGCAAGCTCCACCTGGCCGTTGATTTTTTCATCTCCCGGATGCCGCTCCGGGCTTCGCGGGTCATTTCGTTCTTTTTTTACCTGCTCATCCTGATTTTCCTGGGGACCGTCCTGTGGGGGGCCCTGGTCATGATGGGGGAATCCATTCCCGTCTTTGCCGGGTCAATCCCCTGGCTGAGCATCATGTATCTTTACCTCGGTGCGGTGATCGGGCTGGCTCTCATGATGGTTTATGTGCTTATCGATTTCTGTCGGGACCTTCGTGCCCTGAGGGAACCCGACCGTTCTCCCTCGGGTGGTTAATTTTCCTTTTGGCGGGCTTGAGCATGTTGGTCTGGATTTTCTTGATCGTCCTTCTTCTGCTCATCTTCGGGGGCATGGCGGTCGCTTTTTCCATGGGGATCACCTCCCTGATCGTGGTGGCGGTCGACCGCGGCTTGGGAAACATTCCCTTCGGAATCATGGCCCAGCGGATGGTCTACGGGGTGAACTCCTTTCCTCTCCTGGCGATTCCCTTCTTTCTACTGGCCGGACGCCTCATGAACACGGCGGGCATTACCGACCGGATCTTCAACTTCTGCAACGTTCTCATCGGGCACGTCCGGGGAGGCCTGGGGCATGTCAACATTTTGGCTTCCATGATCTTCGCGGGAATGTCCGGGTCGGCGGTATCCGACGCGGTGGGCCTGGGACAGATCGAAATCAAGGCCATGAAGGACAAGGGGTATAATCTGGATTTCAGCGCGGCGGTCACCGCCGCTTCGGCGACCATCGGCCCCATCATCCCCCCGAGTATTCCCATGGTCCTGTACGGGGTCCTCGGGAACGTCTCCGTGGGCGCACTATTCATCGGAGGAATCGTTCCCGGCGTCCTGATGGGTCTTTTCATGATGGTCACCGTATCGGTTGTGGCCAGGAGACATCATTATCCGGTCGAGAAACGGGCCAGCGGGAAACAAATAATAGGATCGACGGGGCGGGCCTTTTTCCCCCTCTTATGCCCGGTCATCCTTATCGGGGGAATCTGGGTGGGAATCTTCACCCCCACCGAGGCGGCGGCGGTCGCGGTTCTCTACTCGCTCTTCCTGGGGTTGGTCCTCTACCGGGAGCTCAACTGGAAGAGTCTGATCCAGGTGCTGCGGGAGGCCCTGGACGATACTTCGGTCATATTGTTTATCATCGCCGCCGCTTCGCTTTACGGGTGGCTCCTTGCCCGATATCAAATTCCATCGGGCATCGCCGAAAAGATCCTGGGGATCACCCAGGACCCACTGACCATCATGATGCTGATCAATGTGTTTCTTCTGGTGGTAGGGTGCTTCATGGAATCCCTGGCGGCGATCAACATTCTCACCCCCATCCTTCTGCCGTTGGCGATGAAAGTGGGCATCGACCCGATCCATTTCGGGGTGGTCATGGTACTGAACCTGATGATCGGCCTTTTGACTCCCCCAGTGGGAATGGTTCTTTATTCGGTCCAGCGAGTGGCCAATGTGCCCTTTGAACGGCTTCAGCGGGCCCTCTTGATTTTTTTCTTTCCGCTGCTGGCCGTCCTGCTGCTGATTACCGTTTATCCGCCCTTGGTTACGTGGCTTCCTTCGACTCTATGGCGAAAATAGGTGTTGGACCCAAGCAGGACGGACTGCAAGTGGGTTTTGATCATTCTTTAAACCGGACGAAGACGCAAGAAAACAGACAATCGAAATCAAGGAGGTAAGCATGGCAGAGTTTCATGTGCCCGGGTATGTCGGAAAGATTCTTCGGGTTGATCTGAACAGCAAGAAAATGACGGAAGAAAAACTGGACGAACCGACTCTTAAAAAATGGGTCGGAGGAGCGGGCCTGGCGGCCAAATACCTCTATGACGAAGTGCCCCCGGGAGTGGAATGGAATGATCCCCGCAACCGCTTGATCTGGACCACGGGTCCGCTGGCGGGGAGCGGAATCTCCGGGGCGGCCACCTTCAACGTGACCAGCAAGGGCCCCATGACCAACTTGGCCGGTTGCTCCCAGGCCAACGGCTATTTCGGGGCCTACCTGAAATTTTCCGGTTTTGACGGGATCATCTTCCAGGGAGCCTCTCCCAAGCTGGTTTACCTGGTGGTCAAGGAAGGAAAGGCGGAAATCCGGGATGCCTCTCACCTGGCTGGAAAAGATGTATGGGAAGTGGAGGACCAAATCCGAAAGGAACTGGGGGTCCGAGAAAGGGACGTGAGCGTTTACGCCATCGGTCCAGCGGGAGAAAACAAGGTTTACTATGCCACGATCACGGGGGACCGGGGCCACGTGGTGGCCCACAACGGCATGGGGGCGGTTATGGGGGCGAAGAATCTGAAGGCGGTGGTGGCCTTCAGCGGGAAGAGGAACTTCGAGGTCCACAACCCGGAACTTCTGAAAGAAAAAAACAACGCCCTCTTTGAGTTTGCCAAGACCTTCGGAACCATTTACCAGTGGGGCTCGGGAGGGGGTTTTTCCACCCTTGGCGCCAACGGCGCTTTGCCCGTCAAAAATTACACCACCAACCTTTATCCGGAGCATGAGAAAATGAACGGGCAATACATACGGACCCATTATAAAATTCGCCCGGTTCCCTGCTACCAGTGCCGCATCGCCCATGTGAAAGAGGTGGAGGTCACGGAAGGTCCCTACAAGGGGTTTGTGGGGGAGGAACCGGAGTACGAGCTTCTGGCCGCCTGGGGGCCGCAGATCGGCAATACCGAACTGGGAGCCGTGGTCATGCTGACCCGGGAGGTGGACAAACTGGGGATGGACTGCAACGAAGGGTCCTGGGTCGTGGGCTGGGCCATGGAATGTTACGAAAAAGGGGTGTTCACGAAAAAAGAGACCGATGGCCTGGACCTGAGCTGGGGAAACGTGGAAGCCGTAAAGGAACTTCTAAACCGCATCGCCCGGCGCCGGGGATACATGGGCAATCTATTGGCCGATGGGGTCATGAGGGCCTCCCGAACGGTCGGCGGCCCGGCCGCGGACTGGGCCATTTACGGGTGCAAGGGTTCCGCCCCCCGCGGCCACGACCACCGCGGAAACACCCGCTGGTATGAACTTTTGGACACCTGCGTGACCAACACCAGTTCCCTGGACGCCACCTGGGGAGGAGTCCATCCCAAGCTGGTGGACCAGGAGGAGGCCACGGATCACTTTTCCCACGAGCAGGTCTCCACGATCAACGCCAAGTTCAGCGGGATCCGGCTCTTCGACGACTGCCTGGGAACCTGCCGGTTCGCCGCTCCCCATCCCAAGCTGCAGCTCGAGTGCTTCAATGCCGTAACCGGCTGGAACTGGAAACTGGAAGATGCATTCACCGTGGGAAGGCGGATCACCAACCTGCTGCGGGTATTTAACTTCCGCCATGGGGCTAGGATCGAAGACGAGCGCCCGTCCAAGCGATACGGCTCCGTTCCGGTGGACGGACCGGCCAAGGGTAAGAACATCATGGAAAAATGGCCCCAGATGGTGGAAAACTATTACCGTCTCATGGGCTGGGACCCCAAGACCGGAAAGCCCCTGCCGGAGACCCTAAAGAAGCTTGGGCTCGAGGAGATTATCAAAGACCTGAAATAAAGCTCGAAGAGCGAAATTCGAAATCCGAAACAGATTCAAATAAGCAAAGTTCGGCTTTGTTCGAAAATAACGTGATCCATGAAATTTAGGGAATCATTCGTCAATGGCCAGAGTCTCGCCCCGCAGCCGGGATTTTCTTTAAGATCCCGTTCCTGCCGGAAATCCCCCCTGCCCCCCTTTATCAAAGGGGGGGTTGGGGTGGGATTTCAGCGAGGGGTTGACCAAACAAGGTTTCTTGCCCCATTTCAAGCTTCCTTTTTTTGAACGGCCGGGCGATGAATCACATACTTTTCGAACAAAGCCCAAAGTTCAAAAATAAAATTGCTTGTTTTGAGAATTCAGATTTCGGGCTTTGAAAATTGTTTCGAGTTTCGATATTCGAATTTCGGATTTAAGAAAGGTCATGAATATTCGAGTTGAATTATGGCTGTGGCTGGGAAACGAACCCGGGGTCGGCTTTCAGGCCCTTTCGGAAATGCGGTCTTTACGGGAAATGGATGTGGAAGAGGGCCTCACCGTCACCCAACTATTGGACCGGCTGGCCGCTGAATCCCCGGTGATCGAAGAAAAGGTCTTCGACCGGAAAAACCGGAAGCTGCTTCCCAATCTCAGCGTGGTCGTTACCCACGATGGATTGGTGGTCAGCCCGTTCGACGTGGAAAAGTCTCCCATAGGGGATGGCTACAAAATAACCATTCTCCCCCTATATGTGGGAGGATGAGATTAGCGGTTCGGGGGCATAATATTTAGGCTCTCTTGAGTTCATTTTAGGCCTGGCAAGGGGGTGATGCGAAGGGATTTCCGAGATTCAGGTCAGGTGTGAGGAGACTTTGGGAAATGCAAAAAAACCAAGAAAGGGGGAAGCAGCAGTGAAAAAGTTGGTGGCGATCTTTTTTGTGTTTGCCTTCGCTATCTGGACGTTAGGGGGCTGGTCTTCTGTTTCAGCGGCTGAAAAAGCGATCAAATGGCGGCTCCAGTCCTCCCATGATGCCGGAACGGAGAGGTATCCGATTTTTAAGAAATGGCTGGAGGATGTTAAAAAAGCAAGCGGCGGGCGTCTCGATATCGCCCTTTTCCCACCGGGGGGAATCGTAAAGCCTTTCGATTCCTTTGAAGCGGTATCCAAAGGGGTCATGGAAGCTCATCAGTCCTACCCTGCCTATTGGAGAGGGATTGACCCCGCCATGTCTCTTTTCTGCAACGTTCCCTTCGGCCTGGGAGGGGCCGATTACCTGAACTGGTACTACGGGTTTGGCGGGTTAGATATTATGAGAAAGGCTTATGCCAAGTACAATATCCATGTGGTAGGTGTCTTTGGGTTCGGCACCGAATTGCATTATTTCAAGACCCCCATCAACTCCCTGAGTGATTTCAAAGGGAAGAAAGCTCGGTATTCGAGCACGGCTGCAGATTTGATGAAGGAGTTGGGAGTAGCCGTAGTGATGTTGCCGGGAGGCGAGGTATATACGGCCTTGGCCACGGGAGCCATCGACGGGACCGATTTTGGCGACCTAAAAACGAATTTTGACCTGGGTTTCCACGAAATCACCAAATACATCATCGCCCCGGGATTCCATGAACCCGTGTCCATGGGCGAAATCTGCGTCAACATGGGTGCTTGGAAGAAAATGCCCGATGACCTGAAAACTCTGTTGGAAATGTCGGTAAAAGCCATGGCGGTGGACATTAACGCCCGGATGGAGGTAACCAGCGCCCAGGCCCTGCTGAAATTCAAAGAGAAGGGGATGACCATTACCCGCCTGCCCGAAGAGGACCTGGCCAAGATACAGGCAGTGGCGTCTAAGCTGGAGGAGGAGAAATGGTCGAAGACCCCTCTGGGAAAAGAGGTTCTGGATTCCCTGAGAAAATACCGGGAGCTGACCGGGCCCATGAACAAGATTCTACGAATGGGTGACGGGTTCTCCAAGTGATTTCGGGGGAACGAATCGAAAAAGCGTTGATGCATGTCGACCGCGTGAGCGAGTGGACGGGGAAGGTGACTAGCTATCTCATCCTCTTGCTCACCGCGGTCATTACTTATGAAGTCGTGCTGCGTTACGGCTTCAATGCTCCCACGATTTGGGCTCAAGAGACCAGCACCTATATCTTTGGCGCTTTTTTTATGCTCGGCGGAGCTTTTGTGATGCGCCATGACGGACATGTAAGGGTGGATATCATATACGCTCGCCTTTCCCCCCGAGGCAAGGCCATCGTGGACCTGATCACCTTTCCGATCTTCTTTTTCCTCTTCCTAGGTATTTTAGTAACCGAGGGGACCAACATGGCCATCTGGTCCTGGACTATATGGGAACGTACCCAATCACCATGGTCTCCCCCGATTTATCCTCTCAAAACCGTTATCCCGGTCGCGGCCTTATTACTCCTTCTCCAAGGTACTGCTCGGTATATCCGGGATGTCTTGATCCTTGTCAAGAATAGGAGATCCCGTTGACCCCTCTAGAAATTCTCATGCTGATGAGCATCGTGTTATTGATCGGCATATTTGTCGGCCATTACACTGCGTTTACCCTGGGAGGGCTGGCCGTACTTTTTGGATTGACCTTGTGGGGGGATACGAATGTTCTCTACTTGTTCGGCCAGACCTTCAACGGCATGATGACCAATTTTATCCTGGTCGCCGTCCCCCTGTTCATCTTCATGGGATGCTTGATGGAGAGGTCCGGAATCGCCGACATGCTGTTCAGCTCTCTTCACCTGCTCTTGGGCGGCGTGCGCGGTGGGTTGGCGGTGGCCACGATCGTCATCTCCACTCTTTTTGCCGCCTCAACGGGAATCATTGCGGCCTCCATATCCACTATGGCAGTTTTGGCCCTGCCGGCCATGATCAGCCGAAACTATAATCCTGAACTGTCCGTCGGGACGGTGATGAGCGGAGGCTGCCTGGGTATTCTCATCCCTCCCAGTATCATGTTGATCATTTATGGAGTCACAGCGGGAGAATCCGTGGGGAAACTGTATGCCGGGGCGATCTTCCCGGGCCTGATTCTATCAGGCTTATACATTGCTTACGCCCTGATCGCCTGCGGGATCAACCCGAAACTGGGACCTCCTCTGCCGCTGGAAGAGAGGAATGCCATACCTTGGTCCCAAAAAATAATTTCCACCCTTATCTCTCTGGTTCCTCCCATCGGTCTGATCTTCGCTGCCCTGGGATCGATCATTGCCGGGATGGCGACTCCCACCGAGGCCGCGGCCGTAGGCGCTCTGGGAACGATCATCATTGCCGCTATCTACCGCAAGCTGACCTGGGCAGTCATCAGGGAAGCCTGCCTGACTACCCTTAAGACGACCAGCATGGTGCTTTGGATTGTAGCCGGGGCATTGTGTTTCGCAGCCGTCCTCATGGGATTGGAATGCGGGAAGGCAGTGGAAGAGTTCATGCTGGGGTTGGGATTGAACCGCTACGTTGTATTAATGATGATGATGCTGATTTTATTCATCCTGGGCTGTATCATGGATTGGACCGAAATCATTCTCATCACCGTCCCCATCTTTGGCCCCATCATCACCGCCTTGAAGTTCGACCCGCTATGGTTTGGGGTAGTTTTTTGCGTAAACCTGCAGATGGCCTTTTTGACCCCTCCTTTCGGTTATGCTCTATTCTTCATGCGAGGGCTTGCCCCTCCGGGGGTGACCATATATCATATCTACCGGTCCATCATACCCTTTCTCATTCTCCAGGCGATCGGGTTAATCCTGGTAATCATTTTCCCTCAAACTGTCTTATGGCTGCCCAGCGTTGTGTTTTCTAAATAACATCTTTTTTCCTCTCCTTCCCGGCGAGTCTTGCGAAGAGGGAGAGAACTTTTAGGCGGGAGGTAATATGAAAGAATTAATGGAAAGAGCCCGGAAGATTTTGGTGGAATGGAAGGGAAGTTTGTACGCTTTTGGCGATGGCGCCTTGAAAAAAGTCGGACCTTTCGCCAAGCCTTTGGGAAAGAAAGCCCTGCTGGCTGTCGCAGACTTGGGACAGCCCTGGGTTGAACCGTTCCGGCGGGAAATGGAGACCTCTTTAAAGGAGCAAGGTCTGGCGTTCCAAACGATTCTGGGTGCGGCCCCCAATGCCCCCCGGGAGGATTTATATCGCATCGCCCTGCAGCTGAGCCGGTCCAAGGCCGATATGATCATCGCCCTGGGAGGGGGAAGCACCATTGATGCCGCCAAGGCGGCCGCGGTGTTAGTCACCTATTCGCCGGAAGAAGTTCAAAAAGCCCTGGGCGTCAGTGAAGCGATGGCCGGCACGATCGAGCCCTATTTCGGGGTGGGAAACGTAACCAAAGTCAAAGAGGCCGTTGGCCGACCGGTCCTGCCCAACATTGCGGTCATGACCGCCGCCAGCTCGGCCGCCCACCTGACCAAAGGGTCTAACATTACCGACCCGCTCACCAGTCAAAAAAAGCTCATCGTGGACGAGGCTATTTATCCTGCCGCAGCGGCCTTCGATTATTCCGTCACCCTCAATGCTCCAAAGAGCCTGACCGTTGACGGCGGTTTGGATGGAATTGCCCACGTTTGGGAGGTTTTGACCGGAGCCACCAGTTATCCCCAATACTCTCGCCTCAAGGAAGTAACGGAGATTTCGATGAGATTGGTGGTTTGGGGTCTTCAGAGGGTCAACCGGGACCCCAAAGATAAAGAGGCTCGGATGGCCCTGGGTCTGGGAACCGATGCCGCCGGTTATGTGCTCATGCACGGACCGGGGGGAACCCATGGTCCGCATCTGGGAAGCTTCTCTCTGGTTGACTTGATGAGCCACGGCCGCGCCTGCGCACTGCTGAATCCCTATTACACCGTGCTATTTGCCGCAGCAACTCAGGATTCACTCAAGATGGCTGCCTCCGTCTTCAAAGATGCCGGGTATATTTCGCAGGATATAACCAAGCTATCCGGCCGGGATTTGGGGATGGCAGTGGCCAAGGCCATGATTACGTTCTGGAAGGAGTTGGGATTCCCCACAACCCTCAAAGAGGCCGGGGCGACCGAAGCCCATTTGCAAAGAATGCTCCATGCGGCGAAGAATCCCCAGCTCAAGATGAAGCTCCAGCAAATGCCTGCCCCCATGGATGCAGAAAAAGGGGATGTGGACAGGCTCATGAGGCCAACCCTGGAGGCGGCTTTCTCGGGGGATCTCGAACGGGTTCCCTAATCTGAGTCATAGGTGAAAAATTGGCCGATCTGCTAGATTAGGAAATGGAAGAGGAATAAACCTGCGGGTGGAAGATCCCCGAAGGATTGCTCATTTCGGGATCATCCAGTTTATTTATGGCCAAAGACAAGAGAGGAAAAAAATGAAAATTGACCTGGAAAAATGCATCGGATGTCAAAAGTGCGCCGACTATTGCCCGGTGGGGGCCATCTCCTACGTTCAGGATGAGAAGAACTCCAAGAAGAAAAAGGGTGTTATTGACCTGGAGGAATGCGTGGAATGCGGGGTGTGTTTCCGCGCCGGGGTCTGTAAGCCGGAAGCCATTTTCCGGCAGGAAATCGGGTGGCCCAGGAGCGTCCGGCTGGCCTTCAGCGACCCCATGATCGAGCATAAGAACACGGGCGTCCCGGGGCGGGGCACGGAGGAGATGAAAACCAACGAAGTCACCGGCCGGTTCAAGAGGGGCGCTTATGGAATGGCCGTAGAAATAGGCCGCCCGGGGGTGGCCGGAAGGCTGGAAGACCTGGAGAAGATCGCCATGGCCCTGGCCAAAATCGGGGTTGAGTTCGAACCGAAAAATCCGGTGACCTTTCTCTTCGAGGATGTCAAGACCGGGAAGCTGAAACCCGAGGTGCGGAGGGAAAAGGTCCTTTCGGCGATCATCGAGTTCGTGGTGAGGCCCGAGCAGATAAAACCGGTCCTTCAGGCGCTGAAAGATGTTTCGCCAAAGATCGACACCGTCTTCTCCCTGGACCTGATCAGCTTTCCCGAAGAATCGGAAAAAGGCCCGGCATTGAAGATCGTCAAGGAGATGGGTTTCCCGGTCTATCCCAACGGGAAAGTCAATTTGGGTTTGGGTAGAGTACTTAATAAATAGGCTGCCGGGGCAACTCTTTGGGGTTGGCTATTTTGCGGGCGGCCACAGGGGGCCGCCCCTAGTGCGCCTGAAAGCGTGTTTGGCCAGAGAGGTGAAAGTCCTCTTCAGGTACACGCTCTCCGGCCTGTAACCGACTGCAACTGCGTCGCCAGGAGGCGAGGTGGAGAGCAGCAGGAGGTGAACGATCAGTCCGTAGGATAACGAACTCGATTCGGCCTGGTGCGATCGGCGAGCCTGCTAGGGAAAGGTGAAGCCCAGACCCGAAGATAGGGGAAGCCCGGCGAGCTGAGGGGTAGCGTGGGAAAGCGGCGCCGGGGGCGCATCGGGTGATTGGAGACGGAATGATCGGAAGGCCAGACACGTGAATCAGGGAGACCTGCTCGTAACGGGAAGTGGTGAACCCTTCTCCCGGGAGGGACGAGGAGCCACGCGGGCAGGAGTCAGAGCCTCCATAGTAGCGAGGAAGGGCCGTAATGGGC
>JACAEW010000303.1 GCA_013388675.1 Syntrophaceae bacterium
CCTGAGGCCAGGTCGTTCAGGCAAGAGTCGTGAGACTGAATTCTGCTAAAAGTTTCCCTGGCATTCTCCCAGGCTCCGGCGTTGAAAAATTGGGTCCCTCGTTCGATCTCCAAAAAACCGGTTTGATCATAGGCATTACCCAGATTCACGATTTTCATGGTTGCCGGATCAGGCTTGCCGTCCTTGTAGATTACATCCACGTAGGCCATGTTGGCCCCGAGGTAGGAAGCCATCATGGTCAGTGCGGCGCTCATCCATTTTCGCCCTGGCGTCGGGTCCACAAGGATACGGGAAGAGTCAAGCCCTTTTTCCTGCCGAAGCCAGCGGTAGGCCGAATAGAATCGGTTGACCATCTGTCCGATCGCCCCCGGGTCGTCCGGGACTTGCAAAACCTGATGCCTGGAGGGGGGCAAAGGGTATTGGGATAACACCTGATCCAAGGTCTGGCAGGAATCCGGGGTGCATAGAAAAGCCGAAAAATTGGGCTGAAGTTCCCTCAAAGTATAAACGATCGGTTCCCAGGTCTTGCCAACGCTGATAATCAAACCCTCGCATATAGCGTTCATAGGAATCCGTCCTCCTGAGGATTATGCCTGACTCACCGAAAAAAAACTTAATTTTAATCAAACAATCCTCATCCACCCCATGGGCAAAACCTCTTTTTCGCTCTTCCGCCAGACCCGCCGGGACTTGGGCGCCGGATCGCCGGTCCGGGGATGGCCGCAGGCGTCGCGGCCATTCAAAGGAGGCCAGCTTGGTCATCCATTATCGAGCCATTCGATATTGCAGGGGACTGCCAGGCAATAGCACAGTTGAATCGAGTCTGGAAACCCCGGGGCGAGCCCGGTTAGGGTCCGTCCGTAATATGGTTTGGGTTCGGTCCCCGTATAAAAGACGGCTCCCGGCTTCAACTGGATGAAGGGCCTCTTAAATGGGTTTCCGCATCCGGCGTTCTCCCCCAGTTTGCCGTATTTCACATTCACGGCCCAATTCCCGTCGGTCGGATCATCCTTCCCCGGAACGAAGCTTGAAAGAGCAATAAAGCCATTATTGCCCTTGAAATTTGAAAACATGTCCCATGGCTCCATTTTCAAGAAATCAAATTGCCCCAACCCGATGGATTTATCACGGCCAAACCCGATACGGGACAGGTCCCGGAGAAGCGCTGCCAGCCTTTCATTCCATCCTTCTTTGCAAAGGGCGTAGATTTCGATCCCGGCGGTTCCGTCGCCTTTCTCGCTGCCAGTCAAGGCGTGGCATTCGGTTGAAAACAACGCCCCCGCTTCTCCTCCCGTCGTCCCCGTCTTTCGGCTGATGCCCGCGTGAACAAATTCAATTTTAACCCATGGGGAAGACGGTGGATCACCTTGGGCCGCCATTTCTCGCCGCAGCGCATCGAATTCCTCCACCCGAACAAATTCAGCCTTTCGCCGTACCTTTTCTTTGAGATAAGAGGCCAGGTCGGCCGCCTTTGCGGTTTCCCAAGGGAATAAGGGGCGCGGCAAGAGGCCCGCCGGGAACCCATCCGAAAAAATAAAAGGAGGATCTCCCGCGGCGAAAGGAGCCAGGAATTCCCGCACCCCTCCCGTTCCTGTCCGAAATGCCTCCAGCCAGGCTACATTTCCCATTAGGGTGTCGGCCTGCCAAGGGGTGCCGACGGGGGACCTCAACCTTAATGAGATTCGAAAGCATTCATAGTCGCCCACGATTCCATCTCCTTGCGATTAAGCCAAATGCCGCAGATATTCGGAGACAGGCTGTTTTTCATCCGGGGTCTTGAATTCGACCTGGCCATAGCCACGAGTCCCGCAGCCGCCCAGATAATCCTTTTCAATGAGGTCGAAAGCCTCGGCCAGCTTGCCGAAATATTCCTTTTTCTTGGGTACATCCACCTCAAAGACCCTCATGGTAAAGCTGAAATCGAATTTCGCCCCCGCAGGGATGCGCTCCTGTGGCCGCAAGGATCCGGTGATCGTCCTCCCTTTGGTCCGGTCCATGGCGATCTCCGTCTTGACTTCCGCAAATGATCCTGGGAGGCTCTCTTCGAGTTCCTTCGCGCTGGCATCGGTCAGCGCGGCGTCCCTAAAAATCAAGCGGGGCGGCTCATTGCCCCGGCTTGGGTTCCCGCACCCGAATAGGGAGCATATGAAGCAGTTGGCGCAATCGCAGGGCTTACCGGTCTTTTGTGAAGACGGGCTGTATTTCTGTTCGAGGAGCGAGCGAACCTTCCCTTTGATCGAAGAGCCGGGGAGATAGGGACGCCTGGTTACCGGGTGGCGGATGATAGGATTGTCCGTTTCCCCGATTCCGACCGCCTCTTTCGTCCCGCCTATCTTTAAGCCTTCCTTGAGAATGATAATCCCTTTCACCTCCACATAGTCTAATAGCTTCATTTCGTATCCTCCTTTCATCTTCATTTCGTTTTCAACCGCGCAAGAATGCTGGTCAAATATTCGACAAATCCTAAAAATTCTCCTCGGTCCTTCGTCGCCACATCGAGGTGACCCGCTGCGAACTCCTGAAATATGGGATTCAAGACCTGCCTTTTGACGTTGTATTCCACCTGGCGGACAAAACGGTAATAAGTTTCCTGGGCTGCGCCGAAGTCCAAACTCCGGTCCGCTTGAAGGCGGTTCGCCATATCCTTCAGCAGGTTGAACAGGTTACGGATGGAAGTCTGGGAAATATTGGCCTTCATGAACAATTCCGAAAGCTCTCTCGCCGCTTCAATAAAGATTTCCCGTTTGAGGTGCCCGCGGTCGTCGTAAAAAGATTGGAATACACAATTGACAGGTAGGGCCATGCTTTTCCCTGCCTCCGCTTGATCCGATCTCGCCTTTTGGTTGCACTCGTAACACAATTTGAATCTGGGGTCTTTCAAAGATCTACCGCAATTCTGACATTTCGGCTGAGAAGGAGGCCCTCCCCCCATTTTTCCCCAGCCTGGAGCATCTCCGAGTTTAGCCATGGCTCGCCTCCTTTTCTCTTATGGAATTCAGGGCATATTCACAAATGAATCTCAATTTAGCCATTTCAGGATTCTCGGGAGCAAGCAGCTGATGGGCCCATTCCAGAGCTCTCCGGCCGTCTTCATCGTCCAGATTGGCCCCCCAGTTTCTCCTGAGGTCGTACGATAGGAGATAGACATAACGAAAATTGCGGGTTTCCCCGGTCCTCATGAATTCCCGGTGCATTTCGGCATATTTCAGGAGCCTCATGATTTTTGACGTATTCAGAATTCCCTTCAGGAGCACACCGGAAAGCCACTGGGATTTCTCCAGCACCTGCGGGTATGAAGTCCAGGGAATCGATGTTCCAAAAACCGTAATCCGGTTCTTTTGGGCCTTTCCGGTAGGGGATTTCCAGGGCCAGGGAACCACATCTTCCCCGGCTACTTCCTTACTCGCATCCAATAGTTGGTCGGTAGCAGAGACGGCCGATAATACAGGGGTCCTATCTCCGACCAAAAAGATTCCCGCTGAAATGCTCCAAGCCGGATTCCTGCACGTAAAAAGGGAGAATTGTTCCCGGAGCCTCAAGGCAAAAGAAATTGTCCTGTCCCAAGGCCCAACACAAAGGAGGTCATCCCCCCCCGAATAAACCGTGTAGATCCCGGGGAATTCCTTTGCCAACAGGGTCTCAAAATACCCGGAGAAAAAGAGATCAAGCGAACGGGAAAGGGTCGTAAGCCTGGAAATGGAAGTTCGGTCACCTCCCTCTTCCCCCTTAAGCCCGGCCTTGAAAATGAAGCCGAGGTTGTCCACATCCGCCTTCAGATAAGCAAGGCATTTTCTGCCCTGGGCCTGCTCGGCCAACTCTTCAAAAGTGCTCACATCACCTGAGGCGTTATGGGGAATGTACCGGGCGCGGAAAGCCGAAATCAGAGGAACGCTGGGCGGGACATTCTTGTATCCGTCCAGGGAAAGAACCAAGAATGGATTTCCACTTAACTTCTCAAGGGATTCGACCAAACCATAAGGGATTGCGCATAAATAACTTGAACATTCTAAGAGAAGAGTGTATGCTTAAAGCATGGACACTCTTGAAACCATCAAAGAAAAGTATGGGTTGCTTCGGGGCATTCTGGATGAACGGGGTCGGCGGATATGGGCTGCAGTCGAAGCCCGCTGCCAACCTCATGGAGGGATCACCCTCGTTTCCAAGGCCACGGGGTTGTCTCGGACCACGGTTCATGCGGGGGCTAAAGACCTTGCCACGGGGCGTCTGATATCGAAAGCGACCGGTCGGATTCGAAAGCCCGGAGGCGGGCGTAAACCCCTGACCTATCATGCACCGGATATTCTGCAGGCCCTCGATGCTCTGGTGGAGCCATCGACGCGGGGGGATCCGGAATCGCTGTTGCGCTGGACCTGCAAGAGTACACGCCGGTTGGCGCAAGAGCTTCAGCGTCAAGGTTACCGCATCGGAGACCGCAAGGTCGCCGATCTGCTGCACGAGCTCAACTACAGCCTTCAGGCCAATGCCAAAACGCTGGAGGGGGCGCAGCATCCGGATCGCAATGCCCAGTTTGAATATATCAACACCTTGGCCAAGCGGTTTTATCGTAGGGGCCAACCGGTGATCTCGGTGGACACCAAGAAAAAGGAGTTGGTGGGGGAATTCAAGAATGCGGGACGGGAATGGCAGCCCCAGGGGCATCCGGAGCAGACCCGGGTGCATGATTTTTTGGACAAGGATTTGGGCAAAGCGATTCCGTATGGAGTCTACGATTTGGCGGACAACAGCGGTTGGGTCAGCGTGGGGATCGATCATGACACCTCGGAGTTTGCCATCGATAGTATCTTGTCTTGGTGGAAACACATGGGATGCAAGAGCTATCCGCAGGCCGAGGAGCTGTTGATTTTGGCCGATGCCGGGGGCAGCAACGGCAGCCGGTCGCGGTTGTGGAAAATGGGGGTTCAATATTTGGCGAATACCACCGGACTTCGCATCCAGGTCAGCCATTTCCCTCCGGGTACCAGCAAGTGGAACAAGATCGAGCATCGGATGTTTGCCTTTATCACGCAAAACTGGCGGGGCCGCCCGCTGGTCAGCTATGAGACGATCATCAACTTGATCGGAAGCACCACGACCACTTCTGGACTGCGAATCAAGGCCAAGCTGAACCGCAAAAAATATGAAACCGGCTTAAGAGTTTCCAACGAAGACTTGGCGAAGGTGAACCTCAAGCCTGCTAACTTCCGTGGAGAATGGAATTACGCAATATTGCCTAGATTGCCATAATATGTTCAAGTTATTTATGCGCAAATACTAAGAGGCGAAGGGAAGATCGAAGCATCCCTCTTTCCCGCCGTAAAAAGCAACAAACCGGGCCTTGGGTAAAATCCTCCCGACTTCCTGGTCTTCATGGCACCGATCGCAGACCGGAACCGGCTTTCCCC
>JACAEW010000248.1 GCA_013388675.1 Syntrophaceae bacterium
AATCCCAGGTTAAACAACGACAACCCCATTGATTTCCAACGCGACCCGATGGAAGAACCGCTGCCTCAGGATGTCCTGCCCCGGGCGGGATGCCGCCCTGGGCCCGGCCAACTCTCTTCAGGCAGGGGTAGACCCGGGAAGCTTAAAATCATCCTCAAGCACCCACTCGATTGGGAGAAGACCCAAAGTAAAATTTCCCCTTCCCTGGCGGGAGGGGATGAAGGGGAGGGGGGAGGAAGTATTTTTTTTACGAGTTCAACATCCCTTTTTGAACGGAACTCTTTACAGATTGAACAATTATGATCGGAACAGCCGGTTCGGGCTCCTCATCGACAGGTGTTCGGGAAGAAAAAAGCCCCCAAAAGGACCCCGGATATTTTAAAAATCCATCGTGTTTCTAAATAGTTAGGCATTCGATCCGAGGCTGCGGCGACGGGAGAAGGGCCTGGTGACCTGTTGGGTTTCCCGAAGGCATAGGAATTGCGAGATTGAAAATGCCCCTGGAGGAGTTCCTTTTCCTCCAGAATCCGAGGCAGGCAAGGATATGGGAAATGCCCGAGCAATTGAATTCTCTCCCGGGGGAGCCCGAGGTTCTGCCGATAAAACCGCCAGATGAGCTCCATCCGACCCCGCCTTCCCCGAATGCGCCAGCCAAGGCTGTCGCCAGGAAACGACCGGGCCGGCTTTTGGGGGTATGGGATTATATTTTCGGCAAGGAAAGAAAGAAATCTGGAAAATACGAGGGCTCCTATGAGGAGGTTCTCGAACAGGCCCAAAAGTACCCGGAAAACGCCTCCCTCCAACTGAAGTTGGCCGAGGTTTACCAAAGAAAAGGTCAGGAAGAAAAGGCCATCGCCAAGTTCTTCCAGGCGGCGGAGGCCTTCCGGAAGGAAAAATTTTTGGCTCAAGCCATGGCCATCTACAAGCGGATCATCGCCATCAATCCCCATCTGATCCATGCCAACCTACGAATGGCCGAGGCCTACCGGGAAATGGGTTATTTCTCCGATGCCCTAGCCCAATACCGGATCGTAGCCAAACATTATGAAGAGTGGGGGAAAAAGGAGCTGGTTCCCGGGTTCCTGAGCCTGATCCAGGAGATCGAGAAGGAGAAGGCCCTCCGGGAAAAGGTAGAACCTCCGGGCAAATCCCAAGTCCCCCTTGAGCCCCAAGGGACCAGGAATAATCTTTATTGCCCCGAGGCAATGGCCGGGGCTCCCGGGGCTGCTAAAGGGTCTCGTTCAGGGGAAGGAATCGGGCAGGGATTCGACCTGCTGGCCGAGTTGGCCGTCAAAGACCCCGCGGGGTTCGACGATCCGAAAGAAATCTCTACCGAAAGAACCTTCGGCTTCGAGGCCATTTTCAAAGAGATACAGGCGATGGCGATGCCGGCTGAGGCCTACCCGGATTTCCACCTCCAAATGGGAAAAGCCTGCATGGAAATGGGGTTCAACGACGGGGCGATCGAGCACCTTCTGATCGCGATGGAAAAAGGGCAGAAACCCGCCCAAGCAGCCAATTTGCTAAGCAAATGCTACCGGGAGAAGGGATGGTTGCACGAAGCCCGGATGTGCTATGAAAAAGCCATGGAATTTGAGAGGAACCGCCAGAAAGAACCTTCCACGCCCTCGCCCTTGTCCCATTTACCCTCCTCCTGAAGTCTAATCCCTGAATCGGCGCCCAGCGCGACTGCGCCCCACCCCGGGCTTCAGGAGGGGTCTTGCCTTGAGCGGCTTCGCGTGCCAGCTTGCGGGGACCTGCTATGAAGTGCTAGGATTGCCCGAAAGGGGTCCCCGGAAGAAATCCTCTTGTCGTGGCGCGCGTTGCCCCCTTCGTTTGCCGCAAGAAGGGGCAATTTTTCTCAAGTTTTACGAAAATTCGACCGAAACCAATAGCAGTAACCCTTAGAAGGCATGGATATTCCGGGGAACCCTTTCACCCAAAACCTACCCATGATTTACATCCTCCGGGGAGCGAAGAACCCCCCGGGGAAAAAGGAGGAGAAAATGGTTCCCATCGAAAGAATTCGGAATGTCGAAATCTTCCAAGGGCTCGGGGATGAGGACCTAAAAGTCATTTCCCCTTACTGCCATGAGGAGAAGGTCCCTTCCGGGGCCGTCCTTTGCGCCGAGGGCGAGCGGGCCGATCGGCTCTTCATCCTGGAGGATGGAAAGGTTGCCATTCAATTCAAAAAAGGGGTGAGCTTCGAAATCCAGGGACCGGGAAAAATCCTGGGCTGGTCTTTTCTGGTTCCCCCGAACCGATATACGGCCTCCGCGGTGGCCGTGGCTCCATCCCGATTACTGGTTATAACCAGTCCGAATTTCTATGATCTGGTCCACAAAGACAGCCGCTTGGGCTTGAAGATTATGGACAATCTCTCGCAGGTGGTTTCCGCCCGTTTAAAAACCTTCGTAGAGATTCACTGAGGAGCCATGCAGAGGGCAGGCCAACCGGCGTCTGCCGTGGGGGCTGGAGGAAGGGGCGACGCCTAGCCGCGGGGCAGGCGAAGAACAAAAGCCATACCCTCGATGGGGAAGGGCCTATGAGAATCGTAGAAAAGCTGGGAAGTCTTCTAAAAAAGGGAAAACCCAAGCCTCAGGACCCGTTGGACCGTTACCTGATCTTGGTGAAGAAAGAGCCGGAAAATGCCACGGCTCACTTGAAATTGGCCGAGCTATATCAGAAGAGGGGCGAAAAGAAAAAGGCCATCGCCGAATACCTGGCGGCGGCGGAGATTTTTCTGAAAAACCAATTCTACGCCCGGGCCATGGCGATCTACAAGCAGGTACCCAAGCAGGACCCCTCTCTGGACCACGTGTACCTGAGGATTGCCGATATTTACCGCAAAATGGGTTTCACGGGGGATGCCATCGCCCAGTATCGAGTTTTGGTCCAACACTACGACGCCCAGGGATTAAAGGACAGAGCCCTCGAAGTTTTAAACCTGATGGCCGAAATGGACCCCCGCAAGGCGGACCCGCAGGAGAAGATGGGCCCTCCCCGGGATGCGCCGAATACCCAAGAAGGAACTCCGGAGGCAAGACCCGCTCCTCTCCCGCACGCCGGGACGGAGGCCCAGGGGGCGCAAGGAAAACCTGAATTCTTCGACCTGGGTGCCATGTTGGAAACGGCTGGTCCCTCGCCGATCAACGATTTTAAGGAAATCTCCCAGGCGGATAAGGTCTTCGGTTTTGAGGAAATCTTCAAAGAGCTGAAGGAGACCAGCGGTCCCAGCGCGGTGGACCCCAATTTCAATTACAACCTGGGAGTGGCCTCCCGCGAATTGGGTTTCCTGGAAGATGCCATCGAGCAATTCCAGGTGGCCCTGGAGAAGAACCAAAATCCCTTTGAGGCGGCCACCCTGATGGGGCTTTGTTACAAGGAAAAGGGTCAATGGAGCAAAGCGGCGCAGGCCCTGCAAAAGGCCCTTCAAATCCAGGGGATTCCCGAGAAGAAGATGATCGAGGTGAAATACGAGTTGGGATTGATCTGCAAACAGGAGGGCAAGACGGAAGAGGCCCTGGGGCTCATGAAGGAGATTTTGGCCGTGGACCAAAAATTTCGGGATGCCCGGAACGAATTCACCCGACTCAAGGAGCAGGGAATCTCTCGGGCGAAGTCCCTGGCGTAGGGAAAAGCGGAGGGGAAAAGAATGGCGGTTTTCAATTATGCCAAAAAAGAGATTGACGCTAAAATCGTCTATTATGGCCCGGCCATTTCCGGAAAAACGACCAACCTTCAGTTCATCCACCAGCACCTGAAGCCGGATCAGAGGGGGAAGATCGTCTCCCTGGCAACCAACGAAGACCGGACTCTCTTCTTCGACTTTCTGCCCATCGAGCTGGAGTGCGTTCGCGGCTTTAAGACCCGCATTCATCTATACACGGTCCCCGGCCAGGTGTATTACGGAGCCACCCGAAGGGCGGTCCTCACCGGCGCCGACGGGGTGGTTTTCGTGGTCGATTCCCATGCCGACCGCCTGGAAGACAACCTGACCAGCTTTAAGGACCTGGAGGATAATCTCCGGTATTATGGGAAAAAGATCGAGACCCTTCCTCTGGTCGTCCAGTACAACAAAAGGGACCTACCCCATATCCTGAGTGTGGAGGAGCTGAACCAGAGTTTCAATCGTTACAAGAGTCCCCACTTTGAATCGGTGGCCTCTCAGGGAAAAGGGGTTTTTGAGAGCCTGACCATGGCGTGCCGCCTGGTTTTGAAGGCCATCGAAAACGGAGTGGAGTCCAGGCGCTCCCCCGGGGGGGCGGAAAAAGGCCCGGTAACCGCCCCGAGGGGCGCGGCCCTGGGAAAACCCGCTCCATCCCCCGATCCGCCCCAGCCCCGTCTGGAGCCCCCTTCGGCGGCCAGACCTCCGGTAATGGAGAAGGCAAGCACCCCGGCCAAGGGGGTTCAGCCGGTTCTGCAGCCCCCGCGGACCCGGGCATTTTCCCAGGAAAAGGAAGGTCCTTCCTTAGAACCTTTGGCTGCCGGGAAAATTCCCTCCCTGAAGGTCGAAAAAGCCGAGGAGGAGAAAAAGCCGCTCACTTCCCCTCAGCCGGGGAAGGGTTTGGAAAAAAAGAAGTTGGACTTCTCCTTCAAACTGGAGAAGGGGGGTGAGATTAAAGCCCACCCCGCTTTGGATAAAGAAGGTCCCCAGGGGAAGGAGAATATCAGGATTGTTTCCTGCGGGCAGGCCCGGATCACTTCTCCCGGGAGCCTGGAGGTCCCGCTAACCCTGGAGGTCGATGGGACCCAGAAGGGTCTTTGCCTCAGCCTCAGCCTTTCCATCAAACTCGAATCCCTTGAAGTGAGACACGAATAGGAAGGCCATGGCCGGAATCCTTTCCTTCAGTACGCCTCTCGGTCACCGCCCTCTGCCGATTCCCGGGGCCCCAAGGGGGATGGGGCTGCTGGGCGTACTGGTCCTCCTCGGAGCACTGGCCCTGGGTCCCTCCTTCGGCTGGGCACAACCAGCTTCCCCGGAGACGCAAGGGGGAATCCCGAAGGAGGAGATGGAGAAAGCCTGGTTCGCCCATCGGGAAATATTGGAGAAAGGGGACTGGGAAAGGAGCCGGGCCGAGCTTGAAAAGGTGTACCAATGGAAATTGGACCAGGGGATCCGAAACCATTATTCCTATGCTTTGGCCTTGATCCGGGAGAGTGAGAGGGCCGCCAAAAGGGAGATCGGGGTCGCCGCCTCTGAGCTTCTTCTCTATGCCGAGAGAATGGCGCCCGACTTCTCCGAAGTCAAACGCGCGCGAGCCGCTTGGCTGGGGTCCCATGCATTTGACTCCTTTGGAAACGCCGCCCAATCGGTGTGGAGTTGGTTCCAGGGCTTTTTTCTTTCTTTCGCCAACCCGGACGAGGCGATCCCCCGTTTGGCCAACTTGACCTTCTGGCTTCTCCTGAGCTTTTTTCTCACCTTTGCGGCTTTTTCATTTTCTTGCTTTCTCCGTCATTACTCCTTTTTTAACCATCACCTGAGGCATTTGGTCGGCCTTCGAATAAGCCCTGTTCCCATGATGTTTTTAAGCTTCCTTCTGCTCTTGTCCCCCCTTTTTTTGGACCTGGGCTGGATGTGGCTGTTTGCCCTGTGGACCCTGGCCTTCTGGACTTATGGCCGATGGACGGACCGGGTGGTGACTTTGGTCCTCGTGGGTCTCCTGCTTCTGCTCCCTGCGGGGGTCCGCTTCCACGCCTCTCTTGTCCATTCTCTAACCGGGAAGGGAGTTCCCGAAATTCTACGGGCCAACTACGGAGCCTGGGACGAGGAGCTTTACCAAAAGCTTCTTTCGATGAATCGGGAAAAACCGGAGGATGCCGATGTCTTGATGGCCCTGGGGCTGGTGGAAAAGAGGATGGGGAAGTATGCCGCGGCGGAGCAGCGGTTCTCCTTAGGGGCCAGGCTGCCCCCGAAGGGTTTGGCGCTTCATAATTTGGGTAATGTATTCCTCGCGACCAACCGCCTGGAAATGGCCATGGAAGCCTATCAGGAGGCCGCCCGTCTGGACCCCTCCCGGCCGGAGACTTACTACAATCTGGGACAAGCGAACTTGCTGAAGCTTCGGATGAAGGAGGCGGAGGCCGAATTCCAGCGGGCCAAGGGACTGGAGCCAGCGAAGATTTCCTACCACACCGGAATCGCCTCGAAGAACCCCAACCGGTTGGTCATGGACCGGACCCTGGACCCTGGACGGGTTTGGGAGAGAGTCCTGGTTCCCAGCGCAGAGAGCGATCGGATCGCCCGGTCTTTTTGGGAATTGCTTTGGAAAGGAATTCCGCTGGATCATGGAGAGATGGGCATGGCGGCTCTCCTGGGGCTTCTAGGCCTGGTCCATCTGGGGTCCCGAAGAATACCGGTCATTCGCCATTGCGAGCGTTGCGGAACTTTGATCTGTCCGCTCTGCAACCCCCTCAGGGGCGCCGGTATCCAGTGCCTCCCCTGCCAGAACGCCTTTACCGCCAACCCGGCGGCCGACCTGGAGGTGGTGAGAAAGAAGAGGGGTGAAGTGGCCCGCTACCAGACGCGGGTTCACCTCCTGCCCCAGCGGATATCCTGGATATTGCCGGGGATGGGGCACCTGATGCGCGGCCGCTCCCTGGAAGGAATCGTTTATCTCTTCGTTTTGACCCTCATGGCGACCCGCTTCGTATGGTGGGAAGGGTGGGTCCCCCTTCCGTTAAGCCCGGCTGCCTCCCGCTCCGTTTCGGGGTTGGTGATGGCTGGATTGCTTTTTCTCCTTTTTTACGGGTTCGTCCAATACCGCATGGAATGCATCCGCCTGCAGGAGGTGAAATCCCATTTTCAACGGACGTAAAAACGGAGAGGACATCGGTTTGACCGGGTCCCTGAAAGAGTTCGGGCTGACCGAACTCTTTCAAGTCTTAGGGCAGCAGCAGAAGACGGGGATTCTCAGCCTCCAGGGGGACAGGCAAAACGTTCAGGTGTTCTTCGAGAAGGGAATGATCGTGAAGGTCGACTTCCCCGAAGAGACGGGGGATGAAACCGCCCTCGGTCGGAGGCTGATTCGGGGGGGCCTGATTTCCGCCGAAAACTGGAAGAAGGCCTACCGGCAGCACGAGGAAAACCTGGTTGGACTCGAGAAAGCGTTAGTCGGCAGCGGCCTGGTCACCCAGGAAGACCTTTCCGCGGCCCTACGCCTTTTGACCGTGGATACCCTGTACGGCCTTTTCCAATGGAAAAGAGGGAACTTCCGCTTCGAAAACCGGCCGGTCTCTTACGATCCCGAATTCATCGAGCCGTTGAATTCCGAATTCCTTCTCCTGGACGTGCTCCGCATGGTCGATGAATGGCCCATGATCGCCAAGCGGCTCTCGGGCTTCGACATGATCCCCCAGAAAGTCAACCCTGCGGCCACGTTGGATGCCTTGGCCGGGACCCCATGGGAAAAAAGCCGGACCTTCCAGATGGAGGTCATTTACGAATTGATCGACGGCCAGCGCTCCGTTCGGGAAATCGTCGACTTGAGCTTCGTGGAGGAATTCGAAGCCTGTAAAAACCTCGTCCTCCTCATGGATGCCGGCTTGATCGAACCCTGCATGGAGAAGGCCAACCAAGAAAGGAAATGCCGAAAGAGAGGGGCCCTTGCCCACCGCTTGACCGATGCAGGGGCTTATTTGGTCGCCGGGGCATTGGCGATATTCCTTTTCATTCATTTCTGGGAAAACCGCATTCCTCATTTCCCCTTCAGCGAAGAAGAGCGGAAGGCCTGGCAGGTGTTCCATGAATCCCTTAAAAAGGTCCAAGAGGTGAAGCAGAGGAATGCCCAGGAGGTCTTTTTCCTGGAAGAGAACCGTTTGCCCAAAGACCCCTCCGAGATGGGGAGACGGGGACTCCTACCCTACTAAAAATCCCGCCGCCCACCTGAGAGGCCATGGCGGTAATAAGAACCGCGTCCACTACCGAAAGGGGGATGGAGATGAGAAGCATGAGGAACTTTTGAAAAAAGACCAGGAGGCAGAGGAAGAAGCCGCAGAGGGTTAAGGGAAGGCGACTGCCCACCCGCGGATAATCAGCACAACCCCCGGGCTGATACTGAAACTAACCATCCCAATGGAACCCAACACCCCGGCCAGAATGCCCCCCACACCGGTCACGCCGATTCCCCGGGCACCCGCCCTCCCAATTCTTTCTTTTCCAACAATCTCTCCGATGCTGTACATGTTTCCAACGCCGTTGATCACTACAGCCAGGTAAGCCACCCGAAATGGGAGAATGGCGGAAGGGGAAAAACGGGGAGATTCAGGAAGCAGGGGGGGAGGAAAGGAAAGCCACTGAACCTCCGGCCGGACGGAAAAAAACAGACGCCCGAGAATTCCCACCGGCAGGGTTCCCAGGAGAATTCCCCAGACCAGGGAGAGGGTCTTGAAAAAGTCCGGTAGCCTCTGGCTGAAGAAAGCGATGGCCGGGATGGTGACAAGGAAGACTTCCAGGATTGGAAAATCCCCCCGAGAAAATGGCTTACCCCACGATTTGCCGGAAGCGCCGGTCCCTTGCCGGATCGTTTTTCCGGGGCCACTGATTTTTGGCCAGGGTCGCCTTGCTGCTGTCCAGGCGCTGGTTCATGCCGGGATGAGTGGCGAAAATGCCCGTTTTGGTTCCGCCGGTCTGCTCCCGGGCCATTTTCTCGAGGGAGTCGGTAAGCCCGTAGGGGCTGTACCCCAGGCGGTTTAGGAAAGTAAGGGCTCCGAGGTCCGCTTGCAATTCCTGCTCCCGGCTGTATCCGTTGACCAGGAGGGTCTTGGCCACATCATCCACCGATCCTTCGAATAGCGATACCAGCTTGGCCATCTCCGCCCCGCCGAGTTTCCGGACGGTTTCCGAGCCCAGGATGGAAAGGGCTTCCATCCAGCGGGACTTCGAAATGGAGGCCAGGCCGTCCTTGTTATTTACATGGGCCACCTCATGGGCCAGGATGGCGGCGAGCTGATCCTCGTTTTGGGCCCTTTTCAGCATGCCCCGGGTGATGAAAATGGTCCCCCCCGGGCAGGCCAGGGCGTTGGCCTCTTCGCTGTCCAGGATCGCGAAGTGATAGCCGCCAAAGGTGTGGGGGCGATCGGATGCCAGGGCAATTGATTGGCCGATGGAATGGACATAAGCGGTTAAACGTTCATTATTATACAGAGGGTACCGCCCAAGAATAGTGGCGGCCACGGCCCTCCCGATATAAAATTCCTCCTGCTCGGTCATGGGCCTGGCCGCTTTGGCGGTTTGTTTTGCGGCCCGGTCAATGGCTTCCCGGTCTTGTTTGGATATTTTCCCCATGCCTTCGCCGACGGCCGTCCCCATCTGAACGACCTCCGCGCAAGCGGCAAGGAACAGGGGCAACAGGAAAGCAACAACCGCAGAAGCGAAAAGATTCCTCTTCATTGCGCACCTCCCGGTTCCCGGAGGTTGCCGGCCTGGATGAAGGCTTGGAGCCTTTGTTCATCCACCTTATAGGCCTGCACCTGGTTTACGAGGTCATACCGCATCTTGGGATTCTTGTCCCGGAACGCCTTTTCCACCTCGGGATTGAAACCCTTACCCGCCAGGGCTACTTCGTCCCGGGAGGCTTCCTCGGCCTGGCCCCCTGCCAGAGAAGCGATCTGGAATTTCTGTTCCTGGATGGCGCTCTTGTGAATCCAGCCTTCTTTCCCCTGGTAGTTGACCCGGAACCAGTCTCCTTCCTTGCCCAATTGCTCCAGGGCCGCCCCGAAAGGGGCCCGGACCAGGGGTGGGGCAAAGAAGCGTTTGTCCTTGCGGATCATGGCCTCCTGGGTTATGACCTTCACCGTGGCAGCCATGGCCACAGAGGCAACAAAGCATAAGCCAGCGAGGATGATCAAGGTCTTTGCTTTCATACGCTCCTCCCTTATTTCGTCGTCAGCCGGTAAACCCCGTCCCAGCCCGGCCCGGGCGGGTTCTCCTTGTAGGATCGGCACCGGCGAAAAAAAGTCTTGGACGGGCCATCGTCCGGGGCCAGTTCAAGGACTTGATTGAACCGGGCTGCTGCCAGGTCGAATTCCTGTTTCCGGTACAAGTCCAACCCCTCGGCGAAAAGCGCGCGCACCCTTATCCGATCGGCATCGAGATCGTCCTTTTTGGCCATCAGCTCGTAGATACGCACCGGCAACTGCTTCCCTTTGACCTGGAGCAGGTCCAGCTCCCGCACCTCCACGGCCGGTTCGGCCTGCCGGTAGGTTTCCTCGCTGATGAGGATGGAGGTCCCGTATTCTTTCCCCGCGCCCTCCAGGCGGGATGCCAGGTTCACGCTATCCCCGATGACGGTGAAGTCAAAACGCTGGCTGGACCCCAGGTTCCCGATGATCATCTCTCCCGTGTTGATCCCGATGCGGGCATGAACCGGGGGCAGGCCCATGCGGATGAACTCCTCCCGGAGCTCGGCCAGGCGGGACTGGTTATCCAGGGCCGCCAGACATGCCCGGGAGGCATGGTCTTCCTGCGGGATAGGGGCCCCCCAGAAGGCCATGATAGCGTCTCCCTCGTACTTGTCGATGATGCCCCCGCTGGCCAGGATAATGTCCGTCATGGCCGTTAAATAACGGTTCAAGAGAGTCACTACCTCTTCGGGGGTCAGCTTTTCGGACATGCTGGTAAACCCGGCGAGGTCGGAAAAAAAGACGGTGAGAACCCGCTTTTCTCCCCCCAGGCGGAGTTTTTCCGGATGCTTGAGGAGGTCCTGGACCAGAAGGTCGGACATGTAATGGGAGAAGGCCTGCTTGATCTGCCGTTTCTGGCGCCCTTCGGTGGTATAACTGAAAACCGCGCTCACGGCAAAACTCAGCCCCAGGCTGGAGGACAGCAGCACCCCATCCACCCAGAGGTTGTTCTGAAAAGCCGCGTAAACCAGGAGAAACAAAGCGCCCCCATAGGCCAGGAGGAGAAGGGCCAGGTGCCACAGCCCGGGAACCAGCAGCACGGTCACGGAGGTGGCCAGGGCGAGGACCAGGGCAAGGCCCACGGCTGGATGAGGGGAAATTCGGACCCGAAAATCCCGGTGGAGAAGGTTGGCCAGCAGCGTGGCGTGAATGGACATGCCGGGAGTTACCGAATTGACCGGGGTCGGCTTCAGGTCGAAAAGTCCCGGAGCGGTCAACCCGACGAGGACGATCTTCTCCCGCAGAGTTTCGGGGGGATAAAGGGGCTTCTTTCCTTCCTGCAAGGCCAGGGATGATTGAATGGCATTGAAGGCCGAGAGGCGGCGGAAATCCTTTTCCGGGTCGTAATAGTGGAGCAGAAAATTCTGCCGCGAATCCAGGGGAAGACAAAAGTCTTGGAGACAGAGGGACCCTTTATCCAACACTGCCGAATTCTTGTCCCGGAGAAGAATGAAAAGAGCCAGGCCGAGAGAGGGCACCCAGCGCTCCTGGTATGGAAAGACTGCGGGGATGCGCCGGTAAATCCCGTCGGAATCGGGGAAAATGGCCACGTTTCCCAGACTGCGCGCGCTCTCGGCTAAATTTTGAAGGGGTGGAATGGAGGATAGGTAGGGGGTCTGATTCGGGCCCGAGTTGTTGGTCAGGGGGATAGAAATCCGGTCGATAAGAGCCTTCTCATGGGGAGGAAGGGGACGTCTCTGCCGGCTGAGGAAGATGGGCAGAAGGGCCTTCCCGTTGGCCTGAAGGGCTTCGGCCAGCAGGCGGTCGTCTTCCACCCCGTAGGATGACGGTTCGGTAAATAGAATATCAAAGGCGACGGCTTTGGCTCCCGCGGCAGAGCATAAATCCAGGATCGGCGCATACATCTGTCTGGGCCAGGGCCAGTTGATTCCCTCCTTTTGGGCGGCCTCCAGGCTGTTCTGGTCAACGACGATCAGGACCACCTCCTCGGGGGCGGGGGAGCGAAGGGCTTTCAACCGGGAGAGGTGATCGTAGGTTTTGAGCTCGTAGGATTCGAGGAGATTTCCGGCGTAGAGGAGGAAGACGAAACCCCAAGCCAGGAGGCCGATGAGCACGCCGGAGATGATTTTTCCGTTTCGGGTGGTGATGAGTCGATTGAACAAGCGGGATTCCTCTATTTTGTTTCGCCGATGAAAAAATTATAGCCGATTGTTCTCCCATTTGCCACACACTGTTCCTTCAGCCAATGTATATTCGCTAACCTCCCTGCCGGAAGGATGGGGGGACAAAAGAAGTTTTCTCTATTTGTCGAATATGTTATGGTACGAACATTCAAAGGAAGTCATTCGCGGGAGGATGCATGCATGAGGCCGATTCGAGAGGTCTTGGATGCGAAGAGCGTAGCGGTGATCGGCGCCTCGCGGGACCCGGAGAAGCCGGGGGCACAGCTTCTGAGGGTTTTGAAGAAAGTGGGATTTCAAGGGCTGGTGGCGGGAGTCAATCCCCAGGGGGGTGAGGTTTTCGAAACCCCCCTGTACCGAAACCTGGAAGAGGTTCCGTTTGCCGTGGACCTGGCGGTCCTTCACATTCCACCCCGTTTGATCCCGCCGGTTTTACAGGACTGCGTCCGCAAGGGGGTCAAGGGCGTAGTCATCTCCGCCGAAGGGTTTGCCGAAACGGGGGAAGAAGGAGCCCAGTACCAGGAAGAGGTAAAGAAAATTCTCCGGTCTTCCGGAATGAGGGGGTTCGGGCCGAATACGCTGGGGTTGGTGAATACCGCCACGGGCCTTACCACCTCCTATTACGCCGGTCCTAGGATGCTTCGTCCGGGCCCGATCGGTTTTGCCGCCCAGTCCGGGATCTTCGTGGGAGCCCTTCTGCGGTACTTGAGTTCCTTCGAGGGATTCCAGCTCTCCAAGGGGCTCGGCCTGGGAAACAAGGTGGATGTGAACGAATCGGATGCCCTTTCCTACCTTGCCGAGGACGAACAGACCCGGATTATCGGGATGTACCTGGAAGATGTTCGCGACGGACGCCGATTCCTGGAGACCGCCAGGCGGGCGGTCGCCAAAAAGCCGGTTTTGTTGATTAAAGGGGGAAGGACCCAAGAGGGGGCTCGGGCCACCGCCTCCCACACGGCCAGCATGGCGGTGGAGGACACCGTTTTCGAAGGAGCCCTCCGGCAGGCGGGGGTGATCCGACTGACGGGCATCGATGAATTTGTGCGCTCCCTTAAAGGGTTTCTAAATATGCCCCTCCCGAAGGGAGGACGCCTTGCCTTTGTGACCTACAGCGGGGCCCAGGCCATCCTGAGCATCGATGCATCGGTGGACCTTGGTTTGCAGGTGGCCCGTCTGGAAGAATCCACCCGCGAGAGGATCGGGCGGGTGATTGCCACGGCTTCCAAAACCCGGAATCCGGTGGACATTTTCCCCGATTGGCTGGCCCATGGATTCGAAACGACCACCACGGAGATTCTAAATGCTTTTGTGGAGGACCCAGGAGTGGACGGGATCATCTGTATTTCCTTCGCCGATTCCAACCCGGAAATCTACCAGCCTATGGCGGATATCATCCGCCGGGAAAGCGTCAAGCCGGTCTTTTTCTCCCTCCTGGGAGCCCAGAAAGATATCGATGCATGCCGGATGTTCCTGGAAGAACGTCGAATTCCCTGTTTCGATTTTCCGGAAATGGCCGTCCGGGTTTTCGCGCAAATGTGGCAATATGCCCGAATAAAGGCCAGGTCCGAAGGGCGGGGTTTGGATTAAGGGAGGAGGTTTTTTATGACCAAGGAAGAAATGCGCGAAAAAGCCATGCAGATGATGATGAAACGGTTTCACTGAAGCCAGGCCGTTCTTGCGGTCGGGCAAGAGAAGCTGGGGAAAAAAGACGACGAAGTCGTCAGAGCCATGGGCGCTTTCGGGGGCGGGCTGGGGGGAAACGGGGAAATTTGCGGGGCCGCCGTGGGGGCCATTGCGGTGATGGGATTGAGGTTCAGCCGGGCCCGGGAAGATGAAAAAGAAGACCCCCGCATGTGGTCCTATTCTCACGAGGTCCTGGAGCGGTTCCGGGAGATCGTGAAAAACCACGGGGGAATTCACTGCCGGGACATTGTGAACGTGGACTGGAAAGACCGGGAGCAGGCCAAGGCTTTCTACAAGAGTGAAAAAGTCCTGGAATGCAGGCGGGTCATCGGCGATACGGTCGAAATGCTCGGGGAACTTTTGGAACGGGCTTCGTAGGGGCGATCACGCGAAACGCTTGCCGGGTCGCCCTTTGGTGAAAAATTAGATAACCACCCGGTACCGCGGCGGGGAAATCGATTCGCTCTTGCAAAGGGGGCACCGGCTGGGAGTACTGAGACGATCTCTTTTTTTGAAGGAAAATCCGCAATCCAGGCAGGCGGCAGGCTCCATTTTCAGCCGGACGGAACGGGAAATGTGTTCGAGGTGATCCAGCACATCCTTTTCCCGGACCCGGAAGAGCTGGGAAATCTCCCGCAAGTCCATCGGCCCGTCCTCCAGCGCCTTTAGAATTTCTTTTCGCAAAGTCTGGGGCTTACTGTCCATATTTCTATGCATTCCCCCCGGCTTTCCTATTCTCCAGGGTCTCCATGAAAGCTTCGACCCGGGTTTTCACCTGGGCGTCGGAGTAAACCCGGGAATCGGTCATATCCGCTTCGAGAATCAGGCTGGGCGTCCCGGTTTTTTCCAGGACAATCCTTTGGATGTCGTACTGCCCCAGGGAATAGGGTTTGCAGCTTCGGTTGGAATGAATGACCAGGCCGTCCACGGAAAACCTCTCCATCAGCTTCAGCACCTTTTCGATCATGAGGTCGATGCTGATATTGAGATAGATTTTTGTGTATGCCCGGGCCAGGCCGTCCATAGGGTCCAGGGTCTCGAATCCTTCGAAAACCCAGGCGCTGGTATAGGTATCGGCCACGAGACAGGCTCCAAAGGAAGAGAAGAGGTCGGACAGCTCCCGCATCTTATACCAGATGGGGATATTGTCCCACAGGAGACGGAATCTTTCCCCGGGAACGGCGCTCATGCCGCCGGCAATTCGTTCCTGGAGCTCGGCTTTCATGTCCCGGTAGAAGTCGGTCACCTCCCTGGTTCCCCGGAGGGTGACGATGGGGGCCATGTTGATGAAGGCGTCAAAGCAGCTCATGGGCGAGGGGCGGTGGGCGCAAAGGTCCAGAACCTCTTTCCAAAGGAGAGCCGATTCGCCCGAGTGGCGCAGCACCTCCATCAAACGGTCGCGGTCGAATTTTTTTGCGGTGATGGCCTCGATGAAGCCGATCAACTCCCCAAACTGGCTCCGAACATAGAGCAGGCTTTCCGGGACGACCTGGTGGTGGATGAAAGGAGTGTCCAGGAGAAAGAGGGGGACCCGAAAGATGCGGCTCAGGGACTGGTACCATTTCATGACCGTCCCGCAGATGTTGTTGCAGGCCAGGAGGAAGTCCGGCTTGGGCAAGCCCCCGGGGATGGGGCTTTTCTTGGTCAGGGCCGATCCGATGTCTCCCCGGGCGTAAGAGCAAAGGTCCCGGGAGTATCCCAAGCCCTCGGCCACTTCGCACAACTCTACGGACATGCGGGAGGCGCCCAGCATGGCGCCGTGGTTCTCTGGGTAGATGGGGATGATGTCCGCCGCGATGAGAGGCTCCACCGGGCCTCCGCTGGTGATCCAGGCGATCTTCTTTTCCGTCCCCTCGGCCATTTTGGCGCCCAGGTAATAGCGGGTCATGAGCTCTTTCATCTTTTGCGAAGCCCGAAGACGATTCTTGTCCTTTTCCTTTGAGTCTTTCATTTCCCGGGCCATCCTGACCTCCCCGTCGAGCGAAAAAATTCTACCTCCCCATTTCCCGATCCGTATCCCCAAGGACTGGCATTGGGAATCGGGGATTTGATCAATGTCCTTATTTGCCGGACTCCAGGGTCTCTATGAATGCTCTCAATCTCGTCTCCATGGCTCCCAGCGGCAAGCCGCCCGATTCGATCTCCAGGAGGAGGCTGGGGATGTTTTCCTCATCGAACTTTTCCTTCAAATAGGGGTAGTCGAAAGCATGGGGGTCGCAGAATTTGAGGAGGAGGAAAATTACCCCCTGGGCGCCGGAAACCTTCACCCGTTCCAGGAGCCGGGTCGCGCGGTCGATCCCGGGGTTGAATTTGCAGGGACAGGGAACTTTGCGGATCAACCGGTCGGCCAGGGCCCCGATGGGGTCTCCTTCCGGAGAAGCGTCGTCGGCGAAATACCGCCAGCCCGTGCAAAGATCGTCCCCCACCAGGGACGCCCCGCAGGATTCCATTAGGGCGTATATTTGGGGCTGATCGCAAACGCTCCCTGCCAGGAATAGGCGAGGGCCCGAAAAGGGGGAAGGCCGGCCTTCTCCCAGCTGGGAGATTAATTCCCCGAGTAATGGATTGTGCTCATCCTTGGGCAGGAAATTAGCCGTCTTGATAATCGCGTATAGGTCGGAGGGGGGAATCCGGCCGGGGTTTTCGGACTGCAGGCCGGCGACCTCTTTCAGCAGGCGCCGGTTCTCGTTGAAAAGGAGAATCGCCCCGCGAAGGTCATCATCCGAGACCGCACGGCCGATGAACTCCTCCAGGCCTCGGCGGAAGCGGCGCAGTTCCGCGATCAGGTAGGTTTTGGCGCTTTCGGTGTGCAGCTTTACCGGGAGACCCAGGTCCCAATGAAAGGCGAAATGAAGGTTCTCCGCCCAGATGTCCGACAGGCGCTGGATGGAGTCGCAGGTGTGGGGAAAGACGGTTCCGTCGAGGTAGCTCAGCTCCCCCCGCAGGGCCGATTCCAGGCTGCTCTGGACCAGGGAGCAGCTATAGCTCTGGAGGTGGCGGGAAGCCAGGGAAATGGTATCCCGGGAGCTCAGGATCCGCACGGGAAGAAAGCCGGCGGCCTGAATCATCTCCTCCGGGGTGTTGGTGCAGAAATAGCCAAGGATTTTTCTCCCGGGTTTACCTTTCCAGGATTTTAAGTATGCCGAGGGGTCTGCGGCAAGTTTTTTTATCGTCTCGACGGCTTTGGGTTTTTCCATGAGCAATCCCCTGAATTTTTGAATGGATTCTACAAAAAATCGGATGTTTCGTCTATGATAAAAAAATGGAGCCGCCGGGAAACGGGGCAGGGATGACCGGAATCATCGCTCGCCCCGTTCCCTTGGGGTTGAATAAAGGGGGGATTCGCGGGGGCGCTATAAGTGGGAAGCGCTCATGGAACGGATAGGGCGGGGCTTAGGATCGTCCCCAGGGCTTCCCCCGAAATCCCTCCCGGCCTCCCTTTTTCAAAGGGAAGAGAGCTTTTTTGTTTGATTCAGAGAAATAGAAGCGAAACTCCCCCTTTGAAAAAGGAGGATCAAGGGGGATTTCTAGGATTCCTCACATATTAGGAACTCTTTTCTCATGTGGCGAAACAGATACAGAAAAGTTTATGGCCCGGGATTTGCGCATCCTATGGCGGCCTGAAGAGTATGAACTGGTTTAGACCGATTTTGGAACGGCTGAACGGATTAAATTTTATCCGTACATAAGGAGTCACCGGCTTGCGGGCAGGATATTTCTTTATCCCCGTTCTCGTTTTTGTCGCGAATTTCTACCTTTACAAGTGGATCGTTCGCCTGACCCAGCCCTCGACCCGACTTCGCCGGGCGATCCTGTCGGGCTTCATTCTCCTCATTGCCCTCTTTCCGCTGAACAAGATATGGGCGGCCTATGATTTCAACGATTTAAATCGCTTCCTGACCTTCCTTGCGTCGAGCTGGATCGGTATCTCCTTCCTCCTCCTCCTTTTTGCGGCTGGGACCGATTTGCTCCGCTTTTCTCTTGGCAAGGCCGGTTTTTATCCAAGGATTTCTTTGCGAAGGATTCTCTTTTACCGGCGGGTGCTTGCGGCTGGGTCGGTTGGGGCATGCTTGATCCTGGGAGGCTACGGCTTCTGGGAAGCAGACCAGGTTGGGGTGACCCGGATCGAAATTCCTCTTCGCCAATTGCCCCCCGACCTGGATGGGCTTTCGCTGGTTCATCTTACCGACGTGCACTATGGGGTGCTTCATGAAAACGGAAGGCTGTCCGAGCTGGTTGGGCGGGTGAATGAGTTAAAGCCTGACCTGGTGGTCTTCACCGGAGACCTAGTGGATGCGGCTGTTGCCCATATGGAGGAAATGGCGGGTCCTCTGTCCTCCCTGAAACCCCGCTTTGGGACCTTCGCCGTCATGGGAAACCACGAATTCTTTGCCGGGGCAAACCGGGCCGAAGCGATCATGAGGCAGGCGGGCATCCATGTGCTGCGCAATCAGGCGCAGGTTCTTCCAGGGGGATTGCAGCTAATGGGGATTGACGATCCGGCTGCGGCCCGAGCCGGGCTGCCGCTGCCCGATTTCGCCGGGCTGATTAAGCAATTGGACCCCCAAAAACCGTCCATTTTGCTCTACCACCAGCCCCTTCGTTTTGAGGAGGCCGCTGCGGAAAAGGTAGGTCTGAAATTGAGCGGTCACCTCCATGGGCCCCAGCTACTACCCATGGTCCCCCTAGTAAAGCTTTTCTACCCAAGGTTGCAGGGTCTTTTCCGTCTGGAAGAAAGCTACCTTTATGTCAGCCGCGGAGTGGGGACCGGAGGCCCCCCCATGCGCTTGGGATCGCCGCCGGAGATCGTCCACATAACCCTGCGGAGCCCAAACCGGACAAACCCGCGCAGGGATTAGGCGCAGGGGCGACCCAGCCGGTTGCCCGCTTGGGGTTTCCTGCTTCCCTCGAAATTCCGCACCGGTCAAAAAGCTTCCCGGAAGAGCCTCTCGACCTCCTCCACCTTAACCACCCGGGGATTGAAACCCAGGGCTCTTTTCATATTCATGGTATCCGCCGCAAGCTGGCCAATGCCTTCCGCCTTCACTCCCGCTTCGCTCAGGCGCCCAGGAATTCCCACATCCGCGGAAAGCTGGCGGACGGCTTCAACCGCTTTTTTCCCGGCATCCACCGCGGATAATCCTTCCACTTTTTCTCCCAGGGCCTGCGCGACCTGCCCGAATTTTTCCAGCCGGGCGATCAGGTTGAAATTCATCACCAAGGGCAGGAGGATGGCGTTGGCAACCCCGTGGGGAACGTCGTATCGCCCTCCCAGCGGATGGGCCATGGCATGGACCAGCCCCACTCCGGCGTTGGAGAAGGCGACTCCCGCCAGGGTGCTGGCCATGGCCATCTGAGACCGGGCCTCCTGATTGGCCCCGTTGGCTACGGACGGACGCAGATATTCGCCGATCAAGCGGATTGCGTGCAAGCCCAGGGCATCGGAAAAAGGCTGGGAGTTCGTGGAAACGAAAGACTCGATGGCATGGGTGAGGGCATCCATACCCGTGGCCGCGGCAAGCGGGGGAGGCATGCTTTCCATCAGGGAGGGGTCCACGATTCCAACCCTGGGGATCAAGAAGGGGCTCCCGATCCCCGCCTTGAAGCTCCTCTCCGTATCGGTGACCACCGAAAACTGGGTCACCTCGCTCCCGGTGCCCGATGTGGTGGGGATGGCGATCAAAGGGGGCAGGGGGTTCTTTACCGCAGTTCCCCGGAGATAATCTTGCAAAGGCCCCGGATTGGTCATTAAAATCCCTACGGCCTTTGCCGAATCAATGGGGCTCCCGCCGCCCAGGCCGATGATGAGGTCGCACTCCTTTTTCTTGGCGAATTCAAATGCCTCAAGAACCGTATGGTCGCGGGGGTTGGGTTCGATCTGGTCGAAAATGTGAGCCCTTACGCCGGCCCGCTCAAGAGGGGTCAGGACCCTCTCCAATAGTCCGGCCCCGATCACCCCTTTATCGGTTATGATCAAGACCTTGTTCTTTCCGAATTCTTTTGCCTTCTCCGGAATTATCTCCACAGCACCGGCCCCAAAAAGGATGCTGCTCGGGAGAGACAAGGTATAGGTTTTGGGCATCTTCCTTCTCCTTTCCTTGGCTTTTTTATCTTTTGATGAATACCGATGGGAACCTACACCGTTTGGCCGGTTCTGTCAATGGTTTTTGGAATTCGTGGGGCAGGAATCGCCTAAGCTGGAGAAGGGGCCAGCGGTAATTCGATGCGAAAAGTGGTTCGTCCATTCAGGGATTCAACTTCGATCTTGCCGTCCATATGTTTGACCAGGCGGGTGGTGATGTGCAGGCCCCGTCCCCGGCTTTCCCCCAACAGGCACCGTTCTTTTTCTTCCTCCGAGATCTCCCCGGTGTTGGTGATTTCGGCCACCGCCCACGCGGATTTCGGGTAACACCGGATCACAAGCTCTCCCCCATCGGGAGTGGCCTGGGAGGCGTTATTGAGGAGGTTATCGAAGACCCGTTCAATATGCAGAGGAAAACACCGGACCCACAGGGGACATTTCAAGTCCTTTTCGATATGAAGCCTATTTTCCCTCTTGATTTCCCGGATGGCTTCTTCATTGATCCGGCAACGCCTCTTCAGAATATCGCTCATGTCCAGCGTCGTTTCCTTCCCTTCGCCATGGAGAGTCAGAGCCAAGGCTTGGATTCGGGAAGATTCCTCCAGGATGATTTCCAGGGCCTGCTGGACCTTTTCTTTCTTGGGAAGGTCGGGAACTTCGCTCAGAATTCGGTCCAATCGTTTGGCGAACCCGGCGATGGCAATGGCCGGATTCTTGAAGTCGTGCAGAATGTCGCCCATTTTCTCCAGGCGGAGGCCTTTCATCAGCTCTTTGCCCAGGAAGCTGAAAACCATGATCTCGTCCTCGGCAAACTGCTGGTGGTGGGCCTGGGCATCGAAGGCCAAAAAGTACTGGACGACCCCATCCACTTCGAGCGGAATATAGAGAACGCAGTTAATCTGCTGCGAAGCCAAGTAGTTTTTCAGATGGGCAGGCAGAAGATGGCTCATCTGAGGGTTCGTGATCAGGATGTAGGAAGGGTGAACCTTTTCATTCTCGAAATCGCCGAAGGGCCCGGTCCGTTTCAAAATCGCCCGGATGTAGGGTTCGTCGGCCGAAAAAATTTTCCCGATCCCATGTTGCGCCCCCGGGAAGCCGGCTTCCAGGCAAACATGTTCCCGGTCTTCCAACACTGAAAAAAGGGTGCAGCGCTGGATTTTCATGAAATCGGCCAGAGCGGGGATCACCCGGTTGAAGACGTCCTTCATCTTGATCCCTTCCCGCCGGGCCAAACGAAGGTAAATATCTTCCAAAATCTTGTCCCTGGCCAGGTTGATTTTTTGCATGGAAAGGATTCTCTTCCGGGCGATCACGTACTCCACCCTTCGGGAAAGGACTTCGGCCATTTGAACTTCATAAGGGGAGAAGACCTTGTCTTCTTGCTTGTAGAAGACCTGGAGAACTCCCTGGGTGTCGGGACCCTGGGGGGTGAAACGGGGCAAAGAGATGGGAACCGCGAGCATGGAATGGATCCCGATCTCCCGGGCCTTCTCTTCATCCTGATAATTCGGGTCCTTGAAAATATTGGGGCTCTGGTAGGATCGCTGGGTTTTGATGACTTCGTCGGCGATGGCCTTATCGAAGGGGGTCAGCTCGAGGATATCCTTCCCCAGAAGGGGAGAATAAGGAAAGGAGGTCTCTCCTTCGCCGAAGGAATCGTAAATCCGGATGCTGGCGAAATCCGCTCCCAGGAATTGGACGATATTTCGGCCCAGGGAGCGAAGAATCTCTTTTTCACTGAGCCGGGGGTCGATCTCCAGGATGGTCTCTACCTGGCGAATGATTCGATCGACATACCGGTCCAGGATCTCGTTCTTCATCCGGTCGGCCAGGGCCGGGAGGTCCGCATCGGGCAGGTTGATGCCTTTCTCAGCTAGGCATAGCCCGATCTGCTGGACCAGTTGGGGATCGATTTCCCAAAAGCTCATGACCCTTGGACGCTATTGGCTGGAAGGTTTCGAGTCTCGATTCCGGGGAGGAGTCCATACCCCGAAGGGTGAAACGCCGTCCACCCGGGAGTGGGGACTTTCAACCCATCCCTCTTTTTCCCGGCTTTTGCTGGGATAAGCGGGGTAACGGCCACCCGGGCGGGCTGACAACCGGATAAACAGGCCGATTGATTCAAAAAATAGCATGAACCCCGCGAATTTTCAAGGCCGAAGAAATTATATTTTTTCCGGGAAGGAAGCCTTAAGGGGATGAATTCCCCCAAATCGTTGGGCCCATCCTTCCGAATTTGTATGAGTTTAGCCTTTTGAAGTGGCCTCTTTAAATCCCCCCTCCGCCCCCCTTTTTCAAAGGGGGGAACGGGGGGATTTTTGCAGATGCCTTGCTCAAAAGATCGATGTTGAGAGATATGGCCCCTTTTTTCAAAAGGCTAAAGGGTTACCCGAATTTTTACTTGCCCTTCGAAGGGGGAGAGGCTAGAATGAGCCTATTTGATTTTGGCCAATAAATTCGACCCATTCACCGGGCTGTAAGGAAAGGAGGACGTCCGGGATGCCCATCACCATTATCAAGGACTTCTGCAAAGGCTGCGGCTTTTGCATTGAAAACTGCCCGAAGAAAGTCTATGAACTTTCCGGCGAAATGAACAAGAAAGGGTATCGCCTGCCCCAGGCGGTGCGGATCGAAAGTTGCACCGAGTGCGGCCTCTGTGACCTCTATTGTCCGGATTTCGCCATTGTTTTGGAAAAGACCAAGAAAAAGGCCAAAGGAAAGGAGGCCCGCTGATGTCCTCAGGAGTGAAGCCCGGAAAGTATTTTGTCCAGGGCGATGAAGCCATCGCCGAGGGGGCCATCGCTGCGGGTTGTCGGTTCTTCGCCGGTTATCCCATCACCCCTTCCTCGGAAACCTCGGAAACCATGGCCCGCCGTCTGCCCGAGGTGGGCGGGGTCTGTTTGCAGATGGAGGATGAACTCGCTTCCATCCATGCCGTGGGAGGGGCCTCGGTGGGGGGGCTCAAGGCCATGACCATCTCCTCCGGGCCGGGGATCAGCCTGAAACTGGAGGGGTTGGGCTGGGGGATCAAGAATGAAATTCCCTACGTGGTCGTCGATATTCAAAGGGCCGGTCCCAGCAATGGGGTCGCCACCCGCGTGGGCCAGGGGGATTTGTACACCGTGCGGTACGGCTCCGCCGGGGGAAATAACTGCACCATCGCCCTCTCCCCCAAATCGACCCAAGAGGCTTTCGACCTGACCATCGAATGCTTTAACTTAGCGGAAATCTTTCGTTGCCCCGTGTTTCTTCTCTCGGACGAGACGGTGGGACATACCCGGGAGCTTCTGGTCATTCCCCCGGAGGAGGAGCTGAGGGTAATCCAAAGGTTCAAACCCGCCGTACCGCCGGAGCAGTTCGTCATGTACCCCCTGGACACGCCGGCAGTCATCCGCTACCCTTTCCCCAACATCGGAGAGGGGTACGGGATCTGCGTTTCCCCCTACACGCATAACTCCAAGGGGTACGCCAGCACGGCGCAGGATGTCCAGGAGAAGATGGCCAAGCGGCTGGTTTATAAGATCACCGAAAACTTGGACCAGCTCGTCCGGGTGGAAAAACAGAAGATGGAAGATGCCGAGTTTGCGGTCATCGCCTACGGGGGGGACGCCCGTCCGGCCATGGCGGCCGTGGATATGGCCCGGGAGAGGGGAATGAGGGTAGGGTTCTTCCGCCCCGTCATCATCTGGCCATTCCCCGACGGCGAAGTCCTCAAAGTGGCCGAGAAAGTGAAAACCATCCTGGTTTGCGAGCTCAACATCGACGGTCAGCTTTCCCGCGAGGTCGCGCGGGCGAGCAGGGGGAAAGCGGAAGTTTTCCACCTGGGATCGGGCGGCGTGGAACCCCATCTTCCCGTGCAGGTCTTTAACGAGATAAGGAGGCTTTACCTATGAGCACGGTCGGCGAAACTTTGAAACTTCTCCATCCGTTGGTCCAAAAATACCTGCGCAAAGAGCGCATGCCTCACATGGCTTGTTCGGGATGCGGGATCGGCCAGGTTACCCATTCGGTCCTGTTGGCGATCGACGAATTGGGCCTCACTCCTCAGAATACCGTTTGGGTCCAGGGAGTGGGTTGCAGCAGCCGAATTACCTATTCCACCTGGGTGGGGGATAATGTCGACGC
The DNA here is from genome assembly GCA_013388675.1 of Syntrophaceae bacterium. GTDB lineage: Bacteria > Desulfobacterota > SM23-61 > SM23-61 > SM23-61 > SM23-61. The sequence goes on from JACAEW010000248.1 coordinate 23,935, forward strand.
TCATCACGGCCGGATCTTTGCCGTGGCCACGGGACTGAAGATGGCCCGGCCGGATATGAATTTCATCCTCTTCACCGGGGACGGAGATTGCGGGGCCATCGGGGGCAACCACTTCATCCATGCCTGCCGCCGTAACCTGGATGTGACCGCTATTCTTTTCAACAACGGCATTTACGGCATGACCGGCGGGCAGGTCGCTCCCACTTCTCCGGTGGGCGCGGTCACTACAACCACCCCTTACGGAAACATCGAAGACCCCTTTGATATGTGCCAGATGGCCGTGGCCGCCGGGGCCGCTTACGTGGCCCGCTGGAGGTCCACCGATTTCAAGCCCCTGGTGGCCTCGATCAAAAAAGGCATTCAAACCAAGGGGTTGGCCTTCATCGAGGTCCTGCTCCAGTGTCCCACAAACTTCGGCCGGTATGTCCTGAAGACGAGTTCTCCGCAGGAAGTGGTGAAATACATCAAAGAACATTCTATCTCCCAGAAGGACGCCGGCAAGCTTAGCCGGGAGGAGCTGGCCGGCAAGTACCTCCTCGGCGAATTTGTCTATCGACCGGAGAGGAAAGGGATTGTGGAGCGGTACCAGGAATTCTTGAAAGCCCACCAGAAGGAGTAGCTCTATGTCGCGCCAGGAAATTCGATTCGCGGGATTCGGGGGTCAGGGTTTGCTCCTGGCCGGTATCATCCTGGGAAAGACCGCCTGCCTATACGGCGGCAAACAGGCTGCCCAGACGCAGTCCTACGGCACCGAGGCCCGGGGAGGGGCCAGCCAATGCAACGTGGTCATCGATGACCGAGAGATCACCTACGTGGGAGTGGTCAATCCGGACGTCTTCGTGGTCATGTCCCAGGAGGCTTACGATAAATTGATTGAAGAAGTGAAAGAAGGGGGAACGGTCTTCTACGACTCCGACTTGGTCAAAGTAAGAGAAGATTCCAAGCTTCGCCAGGTTCCGGTTTCTTCCACCAGCGCTGCCAAGGACCTTGGCCGGCAGATGGTAGCGAACGTAGTGATGCTGGGGGCCATGATCGAGGGAACGAAACTGTTGGACGCCGAGGATGTGAAAGTTTGTCTCCGGGAAAGCGTCCCTCCGGGGACCGAGGAGTTGAACCTCAAGGCTTTTGACAAGGGAAGGTCGTTGTTTAGAGTGAGTTGAGAGCTGGGAGGTGGGGGCTGTGTAAAGGGGTCCTTTCCAACTCTCAACCCCCACCTCTCAACTCCCTGCACCGGGAGGTACAAATGGACACTTTTCTGGGCTACGCGAGACCCGGAGGCCGGGCCGGGACTCGGAACTATCTGGCGATTATCCCGACGGTCTTTTGCGCCAACGAAGTGGCCGCGGCGGTGGCCAAGAAATTCAGGAGCGCGCGGCCCTTGCTCCATCACCAGGGCTGCGCCCAGCTGAAGCCGGATTCGGACCGGGTGACCCGGACATTGATCAGCCTCGGAGCCAATCCCAACGTGGGAGGGGTGCTGCTCGTCGGCCTGGGCTGCGAAAGCGTTTCCCTCCAGGAAGTTTACCAGGGCCTGAAAGACCGGGGACAGAAGGTGGAAAAGGTCCTGATCCAGGGGATCGGGGGTATGAAGCAGGCCATTAAACGAGGGATCGAACTGGCGGCCAAATTAGACCGGGCTTTGTCCAAGATGAAACGGAAACCCTTTCCCGTAAGCCACCTGGCCATGGGAATTAAGTGCGGGTCTTCGGATACGACCTCCGGCCTGGTCAGCAATCCGGCCACGGGGAAGGCCAGCGACCTTCTCCTGGAGCGGGGAGGCGCGGTTATCTTCGGGGAGACGACGGAATTCATCGGGGCCGAGCATCTCCTGGCCCGGAGGGCCGTCACCGGGGAAGTGGCTTCCAAAATTTTTCAAATCGTGACCTGCATGGAAGACCGGGTGAAGGCCCTCGGGTTTGACATGCGCGTCGGGAACCCGACTCCGGGCAATATCCAAGGCGGCTTAACCACCATCGAAGAGAAATCGCTGGGGGCCATTTGCAAATCCGGTTCCATGCCCATTGACGGAGTCCTGGAGTACGGGGAGCCGATCCCGGGAAAGGGCCTCTTTGTTTTGGACTCTCCGGGAAAAGAAGCGGAGATCATGACCGGCCTGTCTGCGGCCGGTGCGAATGTGATCGTTTTCTCCACGGGAGGCGGCGCACCGCAGGGCTATCCCATCGTTCCGGTCATCAAAGTGGCGGGCAACCCGGCCAAAGTTCGGCGGATGAAGGACCATATCGATCTGGATGCCAGCGGAGTTTTGTCGGGACAGACGAACCTCGATGAAATGGGCCGGAAGATTTACGATTCCCTTTTGGCGGTAGGGGGCGGAAAAAAGGTCAAAGCGGAAACATTGAAATATGACCGGACCGTGGAAATTTATACCACGGGACCAACTATCTGAATGCGGAATTCGGAATGCGGATTGCGGAAGAAAAACAAGACAGGATGATCGACGATTTGAATGCGGAGAGCGGATTGGGGAATGCGAATTGAAAAAGCAGGAAGCGTCCTGATTGAATCTTTTTATTCCGCATTCCGCACTCCGCATTCCGCATTTTGAGGGGGTTTTCATGATTCGATCGGAGCAGGAAGGGCCGATCGCCACCGTCACCCTTCACCGCCCGGAAGCCCTGAACACTCTGAGCCATGAACTGATTCTGCGGTTGACGGGGGAAATCCGCCGTTGGAGCGCGGAAAAGACCATCCGGATCATCGTCCTGACCGGCAGCGGGGACAGAGCCTTTGTGGGGGGGGTGGATGTCCGGGCCATGATGGACCTGGACCCGGACGGGGCGGAAAGATTTATCACCGATTTGCATCGCTGCTTTCTGTCCATTCGCGAGTCGGAAAAGCTGGTCCTTGCCTCCGTCAATGGGTTTGCCCTGGGGGGAGGACTGGAACTGATCGCCTCCTGCGACCTCAGGATTGCCTCCGACCGGGCCCGATTCGGCATGCCCGAGGTTCGGGTGGGAATTCCCTCGGTCATCGAGGCGGCCTACCTTCCGCGCTTGATCGGCCTGGGCCGGGCGGCGGAGATGGTTTATCTGGGAGAAATGATCGATGCCCAGGAAGCTTCCCGCATCGGCTTGGTCAACCGGGTCGTCCCCCACGAGGAATTAAAAGCGGCGACGCGGCAGATGGCTGAAAAAGCCCTGCAGTGCGGACCAACGGCCATGATCCTGCAAAAAAAGCTCATCGCTCAATGGATGGATTTGAGCCTGACCGATGCGGTGAGGGCGGGGATCCGGGCCTTCCGGGAGTGCTACCAAACTTCCGAGCCGGGGGAAGGAATGAAAGCCTTTCTGGAAAAACGAAAGCCGAGGTACTGATCATCGAGCAAGGATCCGTAACCCGGGATCCATGCGGGTGCTCGAACCATGAAAGGAGGAATGGATCATGGGTAGAAAAGGATTAGGCGTTTTCGTCGTTTCCTTTTTTTTCGTTTCCTTTTTCTTTTCCTCTTCCCTGCCTGCCGCGGAGATCGGCCAGGGGGTGAAAATTACTTATTTGGGCCATGCGGCCTTCAAGCTGGTCTCTGCCCAGGGAGTCGTCATCTACATCGATCCCTACTTGAAGAATAACCCGCAAACTCCCCCCGAGCACAAAGAGGTGGACAAAGCGGACCTAATTCTGATCACTCACGGACACGGGGACCACCTGGGGGATGCGGTGGCCATTGCCCAGAAGACGAATGCCTCGGCCGTGGCCATGGCTGAACTGGCCACCTACCTGACCCAAAAGGGCCTAAAGAATGTGGTCCGGATGAACAAAGGCGGAAGCTACACGGCCAAGGGCATCCGGGTCACCCTGGTGAACGCCCAGCATAGCTCCTCGGTCACCGAAGAGGGCCGGGTGATTTACACCGGTGAGCCCGGAGGATTTATCATCCGTTTCGAAAACGGATTTACGGTTTACCATGCGGGGGATACGGCGGTCATGGCGGACATGAAAATTTTCGGGGATATTTACAAACCGAATCTCGCCCTTCTTCCCATCGGCAGCCACTTCACCATGGACCCGGTGGAAGCGGCTTATGCCTGCCAGCTGCTCAGACCCCAGTTCGCCATCCCCATGCACTACAAGACCTTTCCGGTCTTGACCGGCACTCCGGAAGCCTTCCTCCAGGCGATGAAGGACCAGCCGGGGGTCAAGGTCCTCGTGATCAACCCCGGGCAGACGATAGAATAAAGGCCGATAACTGGCACGGGGTCAGGGGTGTGAGGAACGACCTATGGGTCGGGAGGTCCGAAAACGGACTCCAATCGGGAAACGCAACGGATTTCAAAAGTTCTCGGGAGGGCAAATATGATCGGGTATGCGGGTAGAATCCTGAATATCGATCTGACTCGGCAAGAATACGAAATCGAGAATTTCGATGAGTCTCTGGCGCGCAAATTCCTGGGGGGAAACGGGTTTGCCGTCAAAATCATGTACGATCGGCTGAAGAAAGGAATCGATCCCTTTTCCCCGGAAAACCTCGTGGTCTTCGCCGTGGGGCCGGTCACGGATTCCCCCTTTCCTAGCACCAGCCGGGCCTACACCGCCACCAAATCTCCCCTGAGCGGTCTCTTTTTTGACTCCACCTTCGGGGGCCGGTTTGCCATCACCCAGAAACGGACCGGGTTTGAGGCCATCGTCATCTCGGGGAAGGCCGCTTCTCCCATCTATCTGGTCATCGACGAAGCGGGAGTGCAGTTCAAATCCGCGAGCTCCCTGTGGGGCAAACTGACGAAAGAAACCTTCGATGCCATCCAGGCTGCCGAAGGCGAGCCGGCCGATGTAGTGGCCGTCGGGCCCGCGGGAGAAAGAAGGGTCCGTTTTGCTTGTTTGGTCCACTACTGGCGGGGCCACGAAGGGGTTTCCGGCAGGGGAGGGGTGGGAGCGGTCCTCGGCTGCAAAAATGTCAAAGCCGTGGTGGTCAAAGGATCGATAAAGACCCAGGTGGCCGATCCCCAGGCAATCCAAGACCTAATCGCCTCCCGGAAAGAAGCCTTGGAAAAAGGAACCGCGGGCCTGAAGAACCTGGGAACCCCGGTGCTGGTCAACTTGATCAACACCGTCGGCGGGTTGGGGGTCCGCAATCTTCAGGAAGAACAGAGTTCCCGTGCCCCGGAGATCGGGGGGGAGAGGATCAAAGAGCTGTTTTTCGAACGGAACGACACCTGCTTCGGGTGCCCCATCGCCTGCGGGAAGACGCTCCGCCTTCCTGCCGAGAAAGGCGGGCTCCGTTGGAAAATGCCCGAATACGAAACTCTCTTCTCCCTCGGCTCCATGGCCGATAACTGGGACGCCGCATCCCTGCTCAAACTCAACAGCCTCTGCGATCAATACGGGCTGGATACTATTAGCATGGGGGTAACGATCTCCTTCGCCCTGGAGTGTTTTGAAAAAGGTTACCTGACGGCCCGGGATACGGGTGGGAAAAACCTCCGCTGGGGGGATCCCGCCCTCCTCATGGAGCTGGTGGAAGAAACGGGGCAGCGGAAGGGATTCGGCGATTTGTTGGCCGAAGGGTCCTACCGCCTGGCCGAATGGCTGGGAAAGGATTCTGCCGATTTGCTCCATTGTTTCAAAAAAGTGGAGGTGGCCGGGCACTCGGCCCGCGCCCTCAAGGGAATGTCCCTGGGTTATGCCACGGCTACCCGGGGGGGAAGCCATCACGACGCCCGTCCCACCCTCCAGTACGCCGGGGAATTTGACCGAACGAAGGCCCAGATCGCGCCCGCCTTCGCCTTTCGGACGCAGAATTTTACCGCCCTGAATGATTCCCTGACCCAGTGCCGGTTCGCCAGCGAGCGGGGCTTTGGAGGGGTGATCAACGATCACTACGTGAAAATGATTAATTCGGTCACCGGCTGGAATTTGACCCTGGAGAAGGTGGAAAGGATCGGGGAGAGGATTTACAACCTGGAGCGGGCTTTCAACTGCCGAGAGGGCATCAGCCGCAAGGACGACGCCCTGCCCCACAGGCCCTCCCATCAGCCGATTCCGGATGGTCCCTCCAAGGGCATGTACTCCCCTCCGGAGGAGTTCAACGCTATGCTCGAAGAGTATTACCGAATCCGGGGGTGGGATGCCAACGGGATTCCCACGAGAGAAAAACTCACCGCCCTGGGGCTTGATGAGGCGGCCGGGGACCTTGGGTAAATGCGGAATGCGGAATGGGGAATGCGGAATATGCCTCCCGCGACAAGATCATGCGGAAGGAATGGGCATGGAGAATTCTTTCTATTCTCCGTGTCTTCCCCGATCCGTGTCCCCGGATCATTTTCATGGTTTATTCCGCAATCCGTATTCCCCATTCCGCATTCGGTTGGGTGCTTGACCCGGCAGGCTGCATAATGTATAAATTATACATATCTTCCTTTATTTCCCCCTGCGGCGGGGGGATGGAGAGAGGCGAACCGTTTTTATCACCTTTTCCCCGGAGGGACGAAGGTTGAACCAGGGTAGAAAAAATCAGAGCAAACTCATGACCGCCGCCGAAGCGGTGCGACGTTTCGTTTTCGACGGAGCCTGGGTCGGGATGGGCGGGCAGTCCATCGGACGATCGGCCATGTGTCTTTACCACGAGATGATCCGCCAGCGGAAAAAGGACCTGACCCTGGTCGGCTGTAATCTATCCATCCCCATGGACATGATGGTGGGTTTGGGGCTGGTCAAAAGGACCGAATGCGGGACCGGCAATTTAGAGCGGTTCGGGACCACCCAATGCTGGCGAAAAGCGATCGAACAGGGAAGGCTGGTGAACGAAGATTACAGTCACTTGGCCATGGTCACCCGCTTTCTGGGCGGGGAGATGGGCCTTCCCTTCATGGCCATCCAGAGCCTTTTAGGGTCGGACATCCTGGGCAAAAAATCCGCATCCTCGGGCAAAAAATACGAGATCATCGACAATCCCTGGAAACCGGGGGAAAAAGTGGTTCTCCTGCCGTCTCTGAACCCGGATGTTTCCGTCATTCACGCCCAGAAGGCCGATGAGACGGGCAACCTGATCATCGAAGGATTCCTGGCCCATGAGCCGGAGATGATCCGGGCGTCCAAGGCGGTCATCGTCTCCTGCGAGGAGGTCGTCTCCGCGGATGAAATCCGTCGGTACCCGGAGAGGACCACGATCCCTTACATCTACGTGAGTGCGGTGGTCCATCAACCCTGGGGCGCTCACCCCACCTCGGTGTACCGCTCCTATTCCCACGATGCCGAACACATGCGGGAGTATCAGAAGGCGGCCAGGCAAGGCGGCGCAGCTTTCGAAGACTACATGAGTAAATACGTCTTCAGTTGCGCAAATTTCGATGAGTACCTGGAGAAGGTGGGCGGTTTGCGGAAATACAACCGCCTCCGCCAGGAAATGGCGGAAATGCTTTGATTTCCATCCAGAGGGAGGGAGATGTCTTCGGATTATACCTTAAATGAGCTGATGATCATCGAAGCGGCGCGGCACATCCGGGATGGAGAGACCGTTTTCGTGGGCACGGGCATGCCCATGGTGGCGGCCATGTTCGCCCAGAAGACCCACGCCCGCAACATGTGCTTTGTCGTGGAAACGGGTCCCATCTCTCCCGAAGCCCTTCCCGTCCCCACTTCGGTTTCCGATCCCAAAGCCATGCACCGGGCGGCCAAGCTGGGGACCCTGCGGGAAGTCCTGGGGTGCCTTCTCCAGCGGGGAATGGTGGACGTGGGGTTCCTGGGGGGCGCCGAGATCGACCACTATGGCAACATCAACAGCACCGTGATCGGAGATTATGACCGGCCCAAGGTTCGTTTTCCGGGAAGCGGCGGAGCGAATGACATCGCTTCCCTGGCCAAACGAATCCTGGTCATCGCTCCCCATGAGAGAAGACGCTTTCCCGAGCGCTGCGCCTACGTGACCAGCCCGGGGTACCTGGACGGACCGGAGGGTCGCAAAAAAGCGGGGTTGAAAACCCCCTTCCCCGAGCTTACCGTGGTCACGGACCTGGCGGTCCTGTCGGTGGACAAGGCGGAGGGAAAACTCAAGGTAACCAAGCTCATGCCCGGAGTCAGCCTGGAAAAAGTTCAGGAAAGCACGGAATTCAAGGTCCGGGGCGCTTCCTCGATCGTCCCGGTGCAGCCCCCGACAGCCGACGAGCTTCGAATCCTGCGGCAGGAGGTTGACCCGGACCGCGAGTACCTGGGGAAAGGAGATTGATCCGTGGCCAATCCCAGGAAGGTCCTCATCAGCGAAGACGTGACCGGGGCGGGCATCGATCGCTTGAAAGGAAAATACCAGATTCATTACGATCCCGATCTTTGGAAGAAGGTCCCCGAGCTGGAGGGAATGATCCCCGGCTACGACGCCCTGATCGTCCGCAACCAGACCAAAGTCACCGCCGGCCTTCTGGCCCAAGCCCTATCCTTGCGGGTCATCGGAAGAGCCGGGGCCGGATACGACAACATCGACGTTCCCGCAGCCAGCCGGGAGGGCGTGGTGGTGGCTTTCAGCCCCGAGGAAAACGCCGTCTCAGTGGCCGAGCACGTTTTCGCCCTCCTTCTGGCTTTGGCCAGAAAAATACCCGGGGCGGACAAATCCACCAAAGGCGGAGGGTGGGAGCGAAAAAAGTACCACGGCTTCGAACTTTGGGGAAAGACCCTCGGCATTCTGGGCCTGGGCAAAATCGGGTTTCGGGTGGCTCTGCGGGCCAAAGCGTTCGGCATGCGGGTCTTAGCTTACGATGCTTACCTTTCTTCCACTAGCCTCCATGTCACCGAATCCGGGGCGCTGCTCACATCCTTCGAGGGCGTGCTGGCCCAGGCGGACTTTCTGACGGTCCATCTGCCGCTGACCCCGGAAACGCGGGGAATTTTGAACGGGGAAGCCTTCCGGAAGATGAAAAAAACCGCCTTTTTGATCAATACCTCCCGGGGAGAGGTCCTGGCGGAGGCCGATCTGGCCCAAACTCTCAAGCAAGGGGAGATCGCCGGGGCGGCTCTGGACGTGAGGGAAAAGGAGCCTCCCGGAGAGAGCCCGCTTCATGGCCTGGACAACGTGATTCTCACGCCTCACACGGCGGGACTGACCTATGAGGCCCAGGAAAAGGTGGTGGATGCCGTGGCCGAGGACGTGGACCGGGTGCTGAGCGGCCAGGCGGCCTTACGCTATGTCAACTTCGGAACCCCGAAAAAAAGAGCCGGGGACGATTGGTAAAACCCAAAAGCGGGGCTAGAAAGACCGGAAAAAAGCCGGGTCCAGGACACCTTGGGTTCGAGAATTCCCGTTCATAAAGTCTTGGCCATGAAGGCGTATCTGCTTTTATCCGCTTTTCGCTAGGTCCCGATCAAATCAGCAGAGAAAAGGAAGGATTATGGCTAAAAAGTATGTCTATTATTTTGGCGCCGGAAAGGCTGAGGGAAACAGCAAGATGCGCAATCTCCTCGGGGGCAAAGGGTGCGACCTGGCCGAAATGACCAACCTGAAAATTCCGGTCCCGCCCGGGTTCACCATCACCACCGAGGTCTGCACCTTCTATTATGCCAACAAGAAGAAGTATCCCAAGGAGCTGCGGGACCAGGTCCAAAAGGCCCTGGCCAAGGTGGAAAAGGCCATGGGAGCCCGGTTCGGTGATCCCCAGAACCCCCTTCTCCTTTCGGTCCGCTCCGGGGCGAGGGTTTCCATGCCCGGGATGATGGACACGATCTTGAACCTGGGCCTGAACGATAAAACCGTCCGGGGGCTGATCGAAATGTCCGGCGATGCCCGGTTCGCCTATGACTCTTATCGCCGGTTTATCCAGATGTACAGCGACGTGGTCCTGGGAGTCCACCGGGACCGGATGGAAGAGATCATCGCCGAAAGAAAAAAGGCCAAAGGCGTTCAGCTGGATATCGAACTGTCGGGAGACGACTGGAAAGAGCTGGTGGGAGAGTTCAAAACCCTGGTGAAGAAGGAAACGGGAAAGGACTTCCCCGAAGACCCCCAAAAACAGCTCTGGGGTGCCATTGGGGCGGTCTTTGAATCCTGGAACACCCCCCGGGCGATCACCTACCGTCAGTTGAACAAGATCCCCGAAGACTGGGGAACGGCGGTTAACGTGCAGACCATGGTTTTCGGAAACATGGGTGGAGAGAGCGCCACCGGGGTGGCCTTCACCCGCGACCCGGCCACGGGGGAGAAGTTTTTCTTCGGCGAGTTTCTGCCCAACGCCCAGGGGGAAGACGTGGTGGCCGGCATCCGCACCCCCCAGCCCATCGGCAAGGCCCGCAAGGCCGACCCGAGCCTCCTTTCCATGGAAGAGATGCTTCCCAGGGCCTACGGAGAGCTGGAAAAGATCTACCGGAGGCTGGAGAAGCATTTTAAAGACATGCAGGACATCGAATTCACCATCCAGCAGGGAAAGCTCTGGATGCTCCAGACCCGCAGCGGCAAGCGGACCGCCTTCGCCGCCCTGCGGATCGCCGTGGAGATGGTGGAAGAAAGGCTCATCGACAAGAAGACGGCCATCTCCCGCATCGAGCCCGATTCCCTGAACCAGCTCCTGGCGCCGGTCTTCGACCCCCAGGCCAAGGCCGAAGCCGTGAGAGGCGGAAAGCTCCTGGCCAAGGGCCTCAATGCGGGCCCGGGCGCCGCTTGCGGGGTGGCGGTGTTCAATCCGGAGCGGGCCATGGAACTGGCCAAAGACGGGAAGAAGAGCGTCCTCGTCCGCATCGAGACCTCCCCCGAGGACATTCACGGGATGAACGCGGCCGAAGGAATCCTCACCTCCCGGGGGGGCATGACCTCCCATGCCGCCCTGGTCGCCCGGGGCATGGGAAAACCATGCGTCGTGGGATGTACGGCCCTGAACATTAACTACGGGAACGGGCTCATGGAGGTGAATGGGCGCGCCATCCGGGAGGGAGATTATATCTCCATCGACGGGACGACCGGCGAAGTGATCGAGGGACAGCTTCCCACCAGTTCCTCGGAGATCATCCAGGTCCTCATCGAGAAGAAGGTCCGGCCCGAGGACTCCCTCCTTTACCGGCAGTTCGCCAAGCTCATGTCCTGGGCGGACGAGATCGCCGACCTGGGGGTTCGGACCAATGCCGATACTCCCAAGGACGCTGCGACCGCGCGCCTCTTCGGGGCCACGGGCATCGGTCTCTGCCGTACCGAGCATATGTTCTTCGAAGCCGAGCGAATCGCCGCGGTGCGCGAAATGATCCTGGCCGATACCCAGGAAGAAAGGCGCCGGGCCCTGGCCAAAATCCTGCCCATGCAGAGGAAAGACTTTATCGGTATCTTTCGGGCCATGGACGGCTACCCGGTGATCATCCGGACCCTCGACCCTCCGCTCCACGAATTTCTCCCCCATACCGACCGGGAGATCGAAGAGCTGGCCGGTCAGATGGGAGTTCCCTTCGATAAACTCAAGGGGCGGTCTGAAAGCCTGAAAGAGGCCAACCCCATGCTCGGGCACCGCGGCTGCCGCCTGGGCATCAGTCACCCGGAAATCACCGAGATGCAGGCCCGGGCCATCTTCGAAGCGGCCTGTGAAGTGGCCAAGGAAGGCGTGAAAGTGATCCCCGAGGTCATGATCCCCCTGGTGGGACACGTGAACGAACTGCGGGCGCAGCGGGAGATCGTGGACCGGGTAGCCAAGGAAGTCATGGCGGAGACGGGAGTCAAGATCAAGTACCTGGCCGGGACCATGATCGAGCTCCCCCGGGCGGCCATCACCGCAGACCAGGTCGCGCAAGCAGCTCAATTCTTCTCCTACGGGACCAACGACCTGACCCAGACTGTCTTTGGCCTTTCGCGGGACGACGCCGGGAAGTTTCTCCCCTTTTACCGGGAGAACGGAATCCTGGATTTCGACCCCTTTGTCTCCATTGACCGTCCTGGAGTGGGCGAGGTCATCCGCATCGGGGTGGAAAAGGGCCGCAAAACCAATCCGAAACTCGAAGTGGGGATTTGCGGGGAGCATGGGGGAGACCCCAGCTCCGTCGAGTTTTGCCACCTGATCGGTCTGGATTACGTTTCCTGCTCGCCCTACCGCGTGCCCATCGCCCGCCTGGCGGCGGCCCGGGCGGCCATTGCCTATCCGCGAAGGAAGTAAGAAAGCTGGAGGAAGCCGTGTACAAAAGAGCCGTGAAAATCGTGGATGCCCGCATGGGCATCCTTTCCAACAACGAAAAGCTCATCCACGAGCCCCGGTACTTCGAGGGCCAGGTCATGGAATCCCTCCTTACGAACATCCATTCCATCGAGAAGATTCCCTTTTCCGACGACCTGGACTCCTACTTCGTGGTGATCGACGATCTCCAGGTCAAACCCCAGGTGAAGGTGACCGCCAAGGTATGCACCTGCACCGGGGATTTCAGCCGGTACGAGAAGGAGTGCTCGGACAACCGGTATTCCCTCTTCGGGAACCTGGGCCTTTTCTTCAAATACCTCCTGGCCACCCTGGAGCGGTACCACAACATCTACAGCTTCCACGCCAGCTCCATGTACAGCCCCAGCCGAAACACCCTCCTCATGGTCGTGGGCGGAGCCGGGGCCGGTAAGACCGTCTTTCTTCTTAAAGGCCTGGAGGACGACTGGCGGATCTTCAGCACGGAAATGACGCATTTCCGGTTTACCCCGAAAGGGTATGAGTTTTACATGGGGTCCCTGTTCGACAACATCCGCCTGGGGAACCTGATCTACGACTTCCCGAGGGCCAACCAAAGGCTCAAGGTGGATATCCCCCCCGGGGTTAAGGACGTATGGGGTCACAAGATCGCCATCGACATGGGGCACATCGCCGCCGATCGGTCCTATCTGAATCCCCGGGTCACCGTGGTGGATGCGAAGATCGAATCGGGCCGGGACACGCCCATCGTCAAGACCGTCACCCGGAAGGAAAAGATCGTCAAGATCCTGTTCGACAACTGCACGGAAAAACTGGGGCCCACGCTGGTCTTCTACGATGTGATCCCGGTGGAAAGTTTTGATGCGCCCGAACTGATGGCCCGCCGTTTGAAAGCCATGACCCGCTTTGTTGAAGAAGTCAAGATGAACCCGGTCCAATCGGTCTTGGCCGGGGCAAAAAATTGCATGGAGGGAATCTGACATGAGCCGCGTAAAATCGTTCGACGGAGTATTCGAAATGCCCGTTCCGGGGCGCACCGTAAAGCCCCGCAAAGAGGGAGTCACCATGATCATCGACAAGGGTCTGGGGTTGAACGGCACCCAGGACCTTCTCGATTCGGCCGCCGATTACATCGACTTCATCAAGCTCACCTTCGGCACGAGCGCCTTCCTGGACCTTGAGTACACCGCGGAGAAGGTGGAGATGGTGAAGGATTATGACATCTGGATTTGCCCCGGCGGGACTTTTCTGGAAGTTTCGGTCTGGCAGCATGCCTATCCGAAATACCTCAAGCGTTGCAAGGAGCTGGGGTTCAACGCCATCGAAGTCTCGGACGGCACCATCGAGATCGATCTGCAGACCCGCGCCGACTGCATCAAACGGGCCGTGGACATGGGCTTCATGGTGGTCTCCGAGGTGGGAAAGAAGGACCCGGACGACAAGGTGGCCACGGCCAAGCTCCACGAAGAGATCGCCGCCGACCTGAAGAACGGGGCCTATAAGGTCATCGTGGAAGCCCGCGAGGCCGGCAAGGGCGTGGGGATCTATGACAAGGACGGCAAGCCCAAGGACGAAGAGGTGGAAGCCATCATCAAAGGCGTGGACGACATCACCAAGCTGGAGTGGGAAGCCCCCATCAAGAACCAGCAGCAGTTCCTGATCCTCCGTTTCGGCCCCAACGTCAGCTTGGGTAACATCCCCCCGGAGGACATCCTGGCGCTGGAGGCCCTGCGCAGCGGCCTGCGCGGGGATACGCTGAAAAA
>JACAEW010000314.1 GCA_013388675.1 Syntrophaceae bacterium
CCCACCACACCCCGCTGATTGGGCGCAATCCACTCGTCCATGTTGCCCAGGCCATTCAGGTGGGTATCGACACCGCTGAGCAGCATCGATCGCGTGGGCGAGCAGCTCGCGTGCGTGTAAAAATTGGTGAAGCGCACGCCGTTCCCCGCCAGCGAGTCGAGGTTCGGCGTCTTGATCTCGCTGCCGAAAGAGCCCATGTCGGCGAACCCCAGGTCGTCGGCGAGGATGATGACGATATTCGGCCTCTTCCCCTGCGCCTGCACTGGAGCAACCGCGGCGAACAGGGCGGCGAGGAGCCCAGCGACTACGACGATGGATGATCTTTTCATATTTCCTCCAGTCATACAGTTTTCGCTTCCTTGCTGCATTTTCATAAGGTCTCTCCAGGTCGGCGGTTTCTTGCCTTTTCGATCGTCTCAATACCCGTCGAACTCGAGATCGTGTCGAACCGGATCTCGGGCGGTTCGAGCGCCATCTCTAAGATCAAGAGTAAGTTGCGGAATTCTTCTGAACGAAGATGAAGGTCCAGGTCTTCTTCGGACCTCCAAACTTCTTTGAGCATAAAGACGTTCTTTTCCTGCAGGTCCCCGTAGATGTGGCAACTGAGACAGCCGGGTTCGTCCAGGCATTGCTCGGTGATCGCTTTGAAGATTCTCAATGCCTCACCGCTCTTTTGGGGTGGTAGGGCCATCCTTATGGTTGCTTGAATCAAGTGCTTCTCCATGGGGTAAACTGCTGGAGGGTCGCCGGAGCTTATTCTGGGTCTCAAAACCCTCCCCGGCCTTTTTGAGAATCATTGACCGCTTCAACCGCAGGTGAAGAAGATTGCCAGAAACGTGCCGAGAAAAAGTCGGAGAACGATTAAGATTTCAAGCTGCTGTTATTTAAATGATTTTGATGAAAAAGAGGCATGACAGGCAATGCGGAAGGGGCGAGATGGCGCGCCCATATATGGGCAATAGACATCAGGTGGGCATTGGCTTGTTGGAACGCTTGATCCCCAATTTCTTCATTTTCGCCTGGAGGGTTGTTCTCTTCAGACCAAGAACCCCGGCGGCACCGCCCGGTCCACCGATGCGCCAGCCGCTCTTTTCCAGCACGGCCACAATGTGCTTGCGCTCCAGGTCTTCGAGGTTACCGGTACCGTCTTTTTCCGAAGGGGCACGATTCGGCACGGCAACCTCCAGCGTTTTGCCCTTGCTCAAAATCATGGCGTGTTCGATCAGATTCCTTAGCTCTCTTACGTTGCCCGGCCAGGAATAGGATTGCAGGGCTTGCAGGGTCTTCCTCGGGATGCTTTCGATCTTTTTTCCCATCCTCTTCTGAAATTCCTTGACCATCGCCCGGACCAGGAGAGGAATATCTTCCGGCCGCTCCCGGAGGGGGGGAATCACAATGGGAAATCAGTAAAAATGGGCTCGTTTTATGCGCCTTCAGCCGAGCCCGATTTTCTTAGCTGCTTTCTCTAAGCGCAAGGAAATGAGCTTCTCTTTCTTGGGAATTCCGTTTGCATCCCAGCCGCGCGCTTGGTAATAATCCCGGCGCATGTCAAAGAAGAGCTTCCGCCCCTCGCTGATCGGTTTTCCCGGGCGCAGGTTCTCTAGAATCCTCGGAGCCACCCGGTCCTTTTCAGCATCTACTCCCAGGAGGACATTGTATGCCCTCTTTATATTATAGATTCTCTCTCCAACCTCCATCAAATTCTCTCCGGTTAGGTCCCAGCCGGCCAGGCCTTTGATCCACCTGCACATGGTGTCATGAGAGAGTCGAGCGAAAAGGAGGAATTTGCAGAGCCCCAGGGCGTTGAAAACCGCCATGTAGTCCTGCATTCGAGCCGTCAAGCGCCCCTTCCCTTCCCCGCTTATTCCATCCACTCCTTTGGGATAGCCCGCTTCCGCAAAAGGGACTCCTCCCTCCACCTGATGGGAGAACCCTTCCAGGTGGCAGGCCCCCCGGTTGGACGTGGCCCAGCTCAGAGCCAGGCTCACCGTGGGCGTGGGGTTGGAGAGGGAAACCTCAAGTCCCTTGGAATGGAGGGCAAAGGCTTCCGTCTCTTTCCCCAGTTTTTGGGATGCCTTTTCCACCCCATCTGCCAAAATCGCCCCGATCCCCTGCCGCCGGGCGATCTTTTCCAGGAGGTCGCCGACCGCCCGGGCGTTTCCCCATTGCAGGTCCAGACCGTCCTTTTCCCTCAAGTACCCCCGGAGGTTGGCTTCGATGGCAAAGGCTGCGGTGATTCCCGCGGACATGCTGTCCAAGCCCAGGTCATTGCAAAGGAAATTTAGATGAATCAGGGAGTTCAAATCATCATTCAGAATCAGGGAACCAAAGGCGCTCAGGGTCTCATACTCCGGCCCGTGTCCCACGACGCCCGCATAGGGGCCCTCTTTTCCCTTCACCTCTTTTCCGCAGCGGATGGGACAGGAAAAGCAGCCGTAATGTTTTTCCAGGAACCCCGCGACCAGGGCCGGGCCGCCGATCCTGGAGGCCTTGTCCCAGTGGAACTGGGTAAAATTCTTGATCGGCAGGACACCCGCCGCTTCCTTGGATTCGATGACCGAGGCCGTTCCGAATCGGCTGAGTCCTTCCACGAATTTCAAATTGGGGAGGAATTCTTTCGTGGCCTCCTGCAAAATCTTCAGGTCGACGATGGCCGGCTTTCGATCCCCTTTCACGGCCACCGCCTTCAAATTCTTGGACCCCATCACTGCGCCGGGGCCGCTTCGGGCCATGACCCGGGCCTCGGGTCCCCCGGTCATGACGGCGGCCATGAAGCTTAAATTTTCCCCGGCCGGGCCGATCGCCGCTACCCTTGCATGGGGATCGGTTTCCGCCAGCACTTTTCCGGTGGTTTCGAAAGTTCCTTTTCCCCACAGCGCCCCCGCCTTCCTAATTTCCACCCCTTCCGGGGTCACCCACAGATAAGAAGGCTCCTTTGCTTGGCCGGAAATGATCAACCCGTCGAACCCGGTGAATTTTAGCTCCGGCCCCCAGTATCCGCCGGCATTGGCCTCCCCCCAAATCCGTAGGGGCGATTGGGTACAGATGGAAATCCGACACCCGCAGGGCACGGGGATTCCGGTAAGAAGGCCGGTCATGAAGATCAGGGGATTTTGCGGATGGAAGGGGTCAAGGGAGGGTTCGAAACGGTCCAAGAGAATGGAGGAACCCAGGCCGCTTCCGCCGAAATATTTGCGCAGGGTTTCTTCCCCGTATTCAATGACCTTCGATTGTCTTGAGGAAAGATCGATCTCCAGAATCCGATAAGAAATACCCGACATAACAAAATGGTGACGCTGAGGGACAAATTCCCGGCTCGCCCGACCAGAGCGGGCGGCAGGGAATTCATCCTCCGGATAGGATAGGCATGAGGGCTACGGTATCCTCATCGCGGACCAGGCTATCCAGGCGCCCCGGGCTCTGATTGATGAGGATCAAGACATTTTTTCCGGGAAAGGCGGGCGGTAAAATCTCTTTCAGAGCTATGGGATTCTCCAGCTTTATCTCTTTTTTACGGGCGCCCGCGATGTCGGTTAGGTAACCGAAAAACCTGAGTTCAGCCAACTTTCCCCTGGATCTCCTCGAAGACGCCTTTAAGTCCCGAACCCTCCAAGGTCTTTTTCAAAGGGATTCCATTCGCGTCCCAGCCTCGAAGCTCATAATACCACGAGAGCATCTGCTCATATTTTGCCCGGTCCACCTTGATCCCTTTCATCTTCCCGGACGAATGGGGTTCTTCAAACCAGCGTTCGGGAGGATAGTCCCACTTGCGGCCGAAGAGAGGAACCTCCCGGAGCCAGAAGGCCCGGATCAGGTTGTAAATTCGGTCCCCAATCCGGTACAGGTCGTCCCAGCTCCTTTTTTCTCCCGTAGCCGCCTCCAGGTATTCGGGGTACCGATCCAGGCCGAAACTCAGTTCCACCCAGGGAAACCGGCACACGGTTGCCGATTCGAAGAACCCCCCGCGGATTCTCTGAAAATCGATCAGCTTCTCGACCTTCGGTTTGTCGTAGGAGAATCGATCGTTGGCGATTTCCCAGGCGATGATCCAGGCCTCCTTGTGGTGGGCGCCGATCGAGCAGGTCCCAAAGGCCAAAGCCATACCGGGGCAAGCCTGGCA